>DATCKT010000035.1:0-11539 GCA_036562195.1 Limnochordales bacterium | reverse complement strand
CCATCATCATGGTGGTGGCCTTGAACCCGCTGCACCGGGCCGCGCGCATCCGCCGCATCGTGGTTTCCACGTACCAAGCGGTCTCGGGCGCCGGGATGCAGGCCATGGAGGAGCTGCTGCAGCAGGTGCGGGACTACGCGGCCGGCCGGGAACCGGAAGCCCGCATCCTGCCGGTGGCGTCCGGGGCCAAGCACTATCCCATCCTGTTCAACGTCATCCCGCAGGTGGATGTCTTCGACGAGGCGGGCTACACGCGGGAAGAGTGGAAGATGGTGCGGGAAACCCACAAGATCCTCGGAGACAACGAGATCGGGATCACTGCGACGACGGTGCGGGTGCCGGTGCTGCGCAGCCATTCCGAGAGCATTTATATCGAAACCGAACGCAAGCTGTCGGTGGAGGAGGCGCGGGCGCTGCTCGCGGCGGCGCCGGGCGTGCGCGTGGTGGATGATCCCGCCGAGGCCCGCTACCCCATGCCCATCGACGCCTCCGGGCGCGACGAGGTGCTGGTGGGCCGCCTCCGGCCGGACCTGGCGGTGGAGAACGGCCTCAACCTGTGGGTCGTGGGCGATCAGATCCGCAAGGGCGCCGCGCTGAACGCGATCCAGATCGCCGAATACCTGCTGGCGGAGGGGCGCCTCGGCTGATGCCCGCAACGCCCCTTCGGCCGTCGCAGGCCGACCCGTGGTGCAGGGGAGTGGCGGCGTGAAAATCCTGGTACAAAAGTTCGGCGGCACGTCCGTGGTCACCCAGGAGCTCCGCCGGCAGGTGGTGCAGCACATCCTGGCGGCCCAAGAGGCCGGTTACAAGGTGGTGGCGGTCGTGTCGGCCATGGGCAGGGCCGGCGACCCGTACGCCACCGACACGCTGCTGCGGCTGCTGGAGGGCGCGGTCGAACCGGATCCCCGGGACCGGGACCTGCTCCTGGCGTGCGGAGAGATCATCGCCTGCGTGGTGCTGGCCCACGCCCTGCGGACCCAAGGGTGCCCGGCGGTGCCGCTGACGGGCCGGGACGCCGGCATCATCACTGACGACAACTTCGGCAACGCCCGCATCCTCCGCGTGGAGGCGGAGAACGTCCTGCGCCACCTGCGGGCCGGCCGGGTGGCGGTCGTGGCCGGTTTCCAAGGGGGCACGGTGGACGGCCAGGTGACCACTTTGGGGAGAGGGGGCAGCGACACCACCGCGGCGGCCCTGGGCGCGGCGCTGCGGGCGGAGGCGGTCGAGATCTTCAAAGACGTGGAAGGGGTATACACCGCCGACCCTCGCCTGGTGCCTGACGCGGTGCGGCTGGACCGGCTCAGCTACCGGGAAATCGTGGAGATGGCCCACTTGGGGGCCAAGGTGGTGCACCCGCGGGCCGTGGAGATCGCCATGGAAGGGCGGGTGCCTTTGCGCATCCGGCCGACCGTCGGCAACGGGCCGGGGACGCTGGTGTGCGACGGCTTCGGCGAAGGGCTTCTCCAGGGGAGCGACCGGGTCGTGACGGGCATCGCGCACGTAGCCGGGCGGGTGCAGTTCCGCATCGACGCGGCCAGCCTCACGGACGCCGCGGGCGGCCCCGGCGGCGACCCTGCCGCGGTGGCCCGCCGGGTGTTCGGGCAGTTGGGCGCCGTGGGCGTCAGCGCCGACATGATCCACGTGTCGCCCCAGGGCATTGCCTTCATCGTGGACGAGGGTAGCCGCCGGCGGGCCGAGAGCATGCTGCGCTCGCTGCCCGTGCCCTTCACGGTGACGGCGGGTTTGGCCAAGGTTTCGGTGGTCGGCGCCGGGATGCACGGCGTGCCCGGCGTCATGGCCCGGGTGCTGCAGGCGATGCACCGGGCGCAGACGCCTGTTCTGCAGACCACGGACTCCCACGCCAACATCTCGTGCCTGGTGCGGGAGGCCGACGTGGAACGGGCGTTGCGGTCGTTGCACGATGAGTTCGAATTGGGGGAAACGCGACCTCAGCGACAGGAGGCGAACGCGCATGAAGCTGGGTAACGTGCTGACGGCGATGGTG
This sequence comes from Limnochordales bacterium, assembly GCA_036562195.1. Taxonomy (GTDB): domain Bacteria; phylum Bacillota; class Limnochordia; order Limnochordales; family ZCTH02-B6; genus ZCTH02-B6. The sequence goes on along the minus strand of DATCKT010000035.1, from coordinate 9,534 downwards.
ACGCCCTTTCGGCCCGACGGGACGCTGGACACCGAGCAGGCGGCCCGCCTGGCGGCCCATCTGGTGGAGATCGGCAACGACGGGGTGGTGGTGGCCGGCACCACCGGCGAATCGCCCACGCTGTCGGACAAGGAGAAGCTGGACCTCTTCCGGGCCGTGGTGGACGCCATCGGCGGCCGGGCCACCGTCATCGCCGGCACGGGCAGCTACAACACCGAACACAGCATCCACCTGACGAAAGAGGCGGAGAAGCTGGGCGTGGACGGCATCATGGCCGTCGTCCCGTACTACAACCGCCCGCCCCAGGAAGGTTTGTACCGGCACTTCCGCGCCATCGCCGAGAGCACCTCGCTCCCGGTCATGCTGTACAACGTCCCCAGCCGCACCAGCAACAACCTATTGCCCGAAACCGTGGCGCGGCTGGCGGAGATCCCCAACATCGTGGCCGTGAAAGAGGCCAGCGGCAACATGGATCAGGTGTCGGAGATCCGGCGCCGCACGCCGCCCGAGTTTATGATCTACGCGGGCGACGACTCGCTGACCTTGCCCATCCTGGCTTTGGGCGGCACCGGCGTGGTCAGCGTCGCGGGGCACCTCGTGGGGCGGCGCATCCGCGCCATGATCGAAGCGTTTCAGAAGGGTGACGTGAAGACGGCGACGGCCATTCACCTGGAACTTTTGCCTGTGTTCAAGGCCATGTTCATCACCACCAACCCCATTCCGGTGAAAACGGCCGTCAACATGCTGGGCATCCCGGTGGGTCCCTTGCGCCCGCCGCTGTGCGAGCCCACGGAAGAACAGCGTCAGGCCCTCCAGCGGGTGCTGGTGGAAAGCGGCCTGTTGCATTAGGAGGAATCGTTCGTCGCAATGCCCATTCGTGCCAACGGCATCGCCCTGATCCCCTTGGGGGGGTTGGGCGAGATCGGCAAGAACATGTGGGTGGTGGAAACGGCCGAGGACATCGTCATCATCGACGCGGGCGTCATGTTCCCCGAGGATGACATGCTCGGCGTGGATCTGGTCATCCCGGACATTTCGTATTTGAAGGAACGCAAAAACAAGGTGCGGGCCATCCTGCTGACCCACGGGCACGAGGATCACATCGGGGCGCTGCCCTACGTGTTGAAGGAGCTGAATGTGCCCGTGTACGGCACCCGGCTGACGCTGGGGCTGGTCAACAATCGCCTGCAGGAGCACGAACTGGCCGATGTGAAGCTGGTGGAGGTGCGGGCCGGCGATACGCTGCGCATCGGGGGGCTGACCTTTGAGCTCCTGCACGTCAACCATAGCATCCCCGACGTGGTGTCCTTGGCCATCCCAACGCCGGCGGGCTACATCGTCTTCGCCACCGATTTCAAGTTTGACCAGACGCCCATCGACGGGCGTCCGGCCGATGTGCAGAAGCTGGCGGAGATGGGGGCCAAGGGAGTCTTGGCCCTCTTTTCCGATTCCACCAACGCCGAACGACCCGGCTACACCTTGTCGGAAAAGGTGGTTGGGCAGGCGTTCATGGATGTGTTCCGCACGGCCCGCGGGCGCATCCTGGTGGCCACCTTCGCCTCCAACGTGCACCGCATCCAGCAGGTGCTGGACGCGGCAGCGGCCTTTCAGCGCAAGGTATGCGTCATCGGCCGCAGCATGGTCAACGTGGTGCGCATCGCGCTGGACCTGGGCTACTTGCGGTTTCCCGAGCGGATGATGATCGACGCCTCGGAGCTGGACCGCTACGCCCACGACCAGCTGGTCATCCTGACCACCGGCAGCCAGGGCGAGCCCATGTCCGCGCTGTCCCGCATGGCGGCGTCCGAGCACCGGCAGGTGGAGATCGTGCCGGGCGACACCGTGGTCATCTCCGCCCACCCCATCCCCGGCAACGAGCGGCTGGTGGGCAAGACCATCAACCAGCTGTACAAGCTGGGGGCGGAGGTCATCTACCATCCCTTCAGCGGCATCCACGTGTCGGGTCACGCCAGCCAAGAGGAGCTCAAGTGGATGATCAACCTGTGCCGCCCGCGGTACTTCATCCCCATTCACGGCGAGTTCCGCATGCTTTGGCACCACGCCCGGCTAGCCCGGGAGGTGGGCATCCCCGAAGAGCGGGTGTTCATGCTGGACCTGGGCGATGTGCTGGAGTTCTCCCCGGACGGGCAGGCGGCGGTTACGGGCCGCGTCGCGGCGGGGCAGGTGCTGGTGGACGGGCTGGGCGTCGGCGACGTGGGCAACGTGGTGCTGCGGGACCGGCGGCAGCTGTCCCAAGACGGCATCCTCATCGCGGTGGTTACCATCGACAAGCGCACGGGGGCCGTCGTGGCCGGACCCGACATCGTGTCGCGCGGCTTTGTGTACGTGCGGGAGTCGGAGGCTTTGCTGGAGGAGGCGCGCGAGCGGCTGCTGCAGGCCCTGTCGCAGCTCCAGAGCCACCAGATCACCGAGTGGGGCATCATCAAGAACAGCATGCGGGAAGCCTTGAGCCGGTTCCTGTACGAACGCACCAAGCGCCGGCCCATCATCCTCCCCGTGGTCATGGAAGTGTGAGGGCGGGCCTCCCTGCGGGGAGGCCGCTTTGTTGTACGGGCGCCGTGCGGGCGGCGGCCTCTCACCCTTGCGGTCCGACGGGGCGGCGGCGTGCATGAGGGGGCCCCGGGGCAACCGATACTAGCTTGGACCGCTGTGCCGGATCGGCTGCCGGCGGACAAGCGAGGCGGAGCATGGAAGGCAACCTGATCCACGAGCCCCAGGGCCCCCGCATCACGAGCAGCAGCGCCGTGTCGCCCTTGGACGCCATCCGCCAGCTGGGGCTGGCGGCGGTGCCCGGCCGCACGGAAAGCGCCTTTCACGTGCTGAGCGTCATCGGCCAGATCGAGGGCCACCTGGTCTTGCCGGCCAAGAACAAGACCACCAAGTATGAGCACGTCATCCCCCAGCTGGTGGCCATCGAACAGGACCCCAAGGTACGGGGTCTACTGGTCATCCTGAACACCGTCGGCGGCGACATCGAAGCGGGGCTGGCCATCGCGGAGATGGTGAAAAGCCTCTCCAAGCCCAAGGTGTCCCTGGTGCTGGGCGGCGGCCATTCCATCGGCGCGCCCATCGCGGTGGCCGCGGACTACAGCTTCATCGTGCCGACGGCCACCATGACCGTGCATCCCATCCGGCTGACGGGGCTGGTCATCGGCGTACCCCAGACGTACGAGTACCTGGAGAAGATGCAGGACCGGGTCATCCGCTTTCTGGTGGAGCACTCGCGCATTACCGAGGAGAAGCTCCGGGAAGCCATGTTCCGCACGGGAGAGCTGGTGCGGGATGTGGGCACCGTCCTCGTCGGGCGCGAGGCGGTGGAGATCGGCCTCATCGACGAGCTGGGGGGACTGGACAAGGCCATGGCCAAGCTGCGGGAACTGGCCGGGATGCCAGAGCCTGACGCGGCCCAGCCCGAGCAAGCCCAGGCGGCCAATACCCAGGCGCCCGGGCCGGGCGCCGGGCCCGCGGGCGGGATGCCGCTGCCGCCTGAGGGCGCTCCGACGCCCGGGGAAGGACCGGCCGAAACCGCCCCGCCCGGGGAAGCCCCGGGCCCGCCGCCGCATGGGGAGGGAGAGCGATGATCCTCTGGACCATCGTGCCGCTGGAATGGGTGCTGGACGACGACCCCGCCGTCCCGCAACTGGTGGAGGTGCCCGTGGGGCGCATGCGGGTGCTGGTGGAAGCCGGCGCCGACGGCGGCGCCCGCATCCACCGGCTGCTGTCGACGGATCCGGCCGATTACCTGCACCCGGAGTTGCAGCCGGGTGCGCCGTGGCCCGCGCCGCCGTTGCCCGCCGCGCCGTAAGATCCCGCTGCCCGCATAGCCAACCGGAGGGATGGGCAACACTGGTGCGGGAGGGGAGCAGACCCGTGCCTAGGCGGTACATCTGGCCGGCGGCGGTCCTGGCGCTGGCGCTGTTGGTGGCCCTGCTGGTCGATTGGCGGCCGGACCCCGTCTACTCGCAAAGCACCTACACGGTCCAGCCGGGGGACAGCCTCTGGCTCATCGCCCGGCGCTTCGGCACCACGGTGGCCGAACTGCAACGGCTCAATCCCGGCGTGAACCCGCAGCGGCTGCGAGTGGGCCAGCGGTTGACGGTGCCCGGCCGGGCCCGGCAGGCGGCCGCGGCGGCCGGCGGCGCCTACAGGGCCGAGGATGTGGAGCTCCTGGCGCGGGTCATTGCCGCGGAAGCGCAAGGGGAGCCCTATGCCGGCATGGTGGCGGTGGGCGCGGTGATTCTCAACCGCGTGCGCAGTCCCCAGTTTCCCAACAGCCTCAGCGGCGTGATCTACCAGCCCCACGCCTTTGAATCGGTTTCCAACGGGTTGATCTGGCGGCGCACGCCCAGCGCCGAGGCGTACCGGGCGGCGCGCGACGCCCTCAACGGCTGGGACCCGACCTACGGGGCGCTGTTCTTCTGGAATCCCAGCAAGCCTGTGAACCCGTGGGTCTGGTCGCGGCAGATCGTGGTCCGCATCGGCAATCACGTTTTTGCCCGGTGAGGGAGCCGGCTCTTTTGTCGGCTTGAGCGGCGGTCGGTGAGCCTGCCGGGCTGAAGGTTAGGGTGGGGGAACGCGTCGATGGAGCGGCCTATGGGACGCACGGCGCTGCTGCTAGCGGCCGCGCTGCTGGCGGCGCTGGCCTTTGGCGGGTGGCAATGGCGGCAGCGGGTGCAGGCCGAGAACATGTTGACGGCCCAGTACCAGCGGGCGTTCTACGAACTCTTCTCCCAGGTGGAAAACACCGAAGTGCTGCTGGCCAAAAGCCTGGTGGCGGCCTCGCCCCGCCAGCAGGTGCTGCACCTCACGGACGTCTGGCGCCAGGCCTTCGGCGCCCAGGCCAACCTGAACCAGCTGCCCTTGAGCGACATCTCCCTCTTGCGCACGTCCCGGTTTCTGACTCAGGTGGGGGATTACGCCTACGCCCTGGCCCGGCGGGCTGCGCGCGGCGAGGGCGTCACAACCGCCCAGTGGCAGCAGCTGGACGAGCTCAGGCGGCAGGCGGGAGCCGTCGTCCGGCAGTTGCAGGCGGTCGTGGAGGACAGCCAGCGGGGCCCCAACACCTGGCGCGAAATGCAGCGCCTGGCCAGCCGCCGCGTGGGCCGGGGAGCCAACAGCTTCCGGGACGGCTTTGAGCGGCTGGAACTGCAGCTGACGGAGTTCCCGACGCTGGTGTACGACGGGCCCTTTTCGGACCACATCGAGCGGCGCGAGCCCAGGGGGCTCACGGGGGAAGACATCTCGGAGGCGCGGGCCCAGGAAGTGGCGCGAGCCTTCGCCCCAATCGCGGATCCGGAGGCGGTGCGGGTCACCGGGCAGGTGGAGGGACCAATCCCGGCGTACGTGGTCCGGGTCGAGAGGGCCGGCGGCGGGCCCGGCATCGAGATGCACGTGAGCCGTCGCGGCGGTCATGTGGTCTGGATGCTGGATGAGCGGGGCGGGGGCGAACCGGCCCTGTCGCTGGAGGAGGCGGTGGCCCGGGCGCGGGAATTCCTCACGGAGCGGGGCATGGCCGAGTTCGAACCGACGTGGGCCAGTGCCGCCCAAGGGCGCGCCGTCATCCCCTTCGTATGGCTGCAGGACGGCGTGCGCGTCTACCCGGACCTCATCAAGGTCACGGTGGCGTTGTCGGACGGCGCCGTCGTCGGCTACGAAGCCCTCGGTTTTCTCATGTCCCACCAGGCGCGGTCCCTGCCGTCACCCCGGTTGAGCGAGGCCGAGGCCCGGGCGCGGGTGCACCCGGCCCTCAACACTGGGCCCGGCCGGCTGGCCGTCATTCCCCTGGAAACGCTGGAGGAAGTGCTGACCTGGGAGTTCCCCGGCGAGCTGGACGGTGAGCCGTACCTCGTCTACATCAACGCCGTCACCGGCGCCGAGGAGCAGATCCTCAAGCTGCTGCCCACCAGCGAAGGCACGCTGGCCCTCTGAACCGCAAGGATGCCGCGGCCGGCTGCCGGCAGCCCGGCTGCCGGCACGGCTCCATCCCCCAGTGAAACACGGCTCGCCGCGCTGTGCGGCGCACAAGCGTCTGGCGCCGGCGGGTCGCCCCGCGTCAGCGGCCCATCGCCTCTGCCGCCCACGTTGCTGTCCCAACGGCCCGCGTCGCCCACTCTGGCCCCTCGCCTGTCCGGGGCCGCTCTAGCGCCACGACCCCGGATCGCGCCCCGCCGGCAGGACCCCTTCTCGGGGGACAGAACTAGATGGAAGCGGTGAGCCATGCATGCGGCCCGCGGGCAGGCTGGACGGTGGTGGGCGATGACGACGGCGGCGCTCCGGCGCAGGCGCTGGCGGGCGGTCCTGGTGGCGGTGTTGGCAGTCGTCGGCGTGTGGCTTTTGGCCGCGTCCTTGCGGGCGCGGCTGGACATGTGGCTGCTGGAGACGGCCGCCGCGGAGTACCGCACGCTGGAGGACAGTTTCGCCGGCCTGGCCATGGTGGTGCGGGACGAGGCGCTCTTGACCGCGCCGGCCGCCGGGCGGGTTCACCTCTTGGTGAGCGACGGCAGCCGCGTCCGGGCCCAGGCGGTGGTGGCCAGCATCGAGACGCCCCGGGGCGAGCAGCTGGTGCGCACCGCGGAGCCGGGCACCGTCCATTTTTACTGGGACGGATGGGAGCAGCAGGTGGAGCTGGACTTGCTCCTGCACCGGGCGGTGCAGCACTGGCGGGAAGTCCAGCCCGCGCCCGGCCGCACCGTGGACGGCCAGGAAGTGCGGCAGGGGGACCCGGTGGCCCGGGTGGTGGACAGCCACCGCATCCGGCTGTATTTGGACCTCCCGGAGGGGGTGTCGCTGGCGCCCGGCATGCGGGTGGAGCTGCGCATGCCCGGCGTGGCCGAGCAGCCGCTGGCGGCACGGGTGGTGGCCCTGGGCGGCGGCCGGCCGGCCGCGGTCCTGGTGGAACTGGACCGCTACTTGCCCGTCCTGGACGCGGCCCGCTGGGTGGATGTGGAAGTGGTGCGGGCCCGCCACCAGGGAATCGTGGTGCCGGTGGACGCCATCGTCTGGGAAGCGGGACGGCCGGGCGTGTACGTGCGGCGGCAGACGCGGCTTGTGTTCCGCCCGGTGCGCATCGGCGCCCAGGTGGGGCCGTGGGCGGTGGTGGAGGGAATTGGCGCCGGCGACCAGTTTGTGGTCAATCCCGGGCGGCTGGCCGGCCGCTAGCGGGGCGCGGCGCCGGCTGTGCGCCAGGGCCCCACGCCGTTCCAGCCGAGGAGGGTGCCCCGACGGCTGCGAGTTCCACAGCAGGGGTGGCGCAGGCAATGGAGAATTTGGCAGACAACTTGGCCCGGATCCGGGCCCGCATCGCCCAAGCCGCGGAGCGGGCGGGCCGGGATCCCAGCGACGTGACGCTGATCGCGGTGACCAAAGGGGTGGACACGGCCACCATCGAGGAGGCCGTGCGCCTGGGCGTCACCGACATCGGCGAAAACCGGGTGCAGGAGGCGCGGGCCAAGTTTCCGGCCCTGCCCGCAGGCGTGCGCCGGCACATGATCGGTCATTTGCAGACCAACAAGGTGCGGCCGTGCCTGGAGCTGTTTGACGTGGTGCATTCGCTGGACCGGCTTGCCTTGGCGGAGGCCATCTCGCAGCGGGCGCAGGCGCTGGGCAGGGACGTGCCCGTGTTGGTCCAGGTGAACGTGGCGGGGGAGGAGACCAAGCACGGCCTGGCTCCCGACCAAGTGCTGCCCTTCGTCAAGGCGGTGGCGGAGCTGCCAGGCCTGAAGGTGCGCGGCTTGATGACCCTGGCACCGCTGGTGGACGACCCGGAAACCGTGCGGCCCGTGTTTCGCACCCTGCGGCGGCTGGCGGAGGCGGTGGCGGACGCGGGCATCCGGGGGGTGAGCATGGAGTGGCTTTCTATGGGGATGAGCAACGACTTCGAGGTGGCCGTCGAGGAGGGGGCGACGATGGTCCGTATCGGCACGGCCCTGTTCGGCCGGAGGCGCGCATGAACAAGGACGGCAAGGACGGCGGCGGGCGCGGGTTCATGGACCGGGTGTTCGGCTTCCTCGGCATCGAGCACGAGGACGCGGCTGCCCAGGAACCTGAGCCCCAGTACGTGCCGCCCCAAGCCCGCCCTGAACCCTCGAACCCACGGCGCGGCCGGCTGGTCAGCCTGCCTGGCGCGCGCCGCTCCCCGGAAACCGAGCGCCTCAGCGTCGTGGTGCAGAAACCGACCAGCTTTGAGGACGTGCAGGGGGTCGCCGACTGCCTGAAGGAGCGGCGGCCCGTGATCTTGTCCGTGGAGGCTGTGCCCAAGGAAGTGGCCCGGCGGATGGTGGATTTCGTCAGCGGCGCGGCCTACGCCCTGGACGGGCGCATGCACCGTCTGGGCGAGTCGCTGTTCTTGTTTACCCCCAGCAACGTCGGCATCGATGTGGCTGAGGGCACCAGCAGCCCGGACTACGACTTCGACGAGGAGTTTGACTACCCCGGCAATCGGGAGGTGTAGGGATTGGCGGGAGTGCCAGCTGAGCCGGGCGCAACCGGTGCGCCGGTTTCCGCGCGCCCGCAGACTTTGGCCTGCATCGGCGTGGGCGCCATGGGCGGGGCGCTGGTGCGGGGCATCTTGCGCGCCGGGCTCGTGGCCCGGGAGTCCCTTTGGGTGGCCGACGCGGACGAGGCCAAAGCGGCGAAGATCGTCGCGGAATACGGGGTGCGGTCGGGGAGCAACGCGGAAGTGGCCGCGGCGGCGCGCACCATCATCGTGGCGGTGAAACCCAACGACGTGACCCCGGTACTGCGGGAGATCGGTCCGCACCTGCGTCCTGATGCGTGGGTCATTTCCGTCGCGGCCGGCGTCACGTTGCGGACGCTGGAAGGCAACCTGCCGCCCGGGACGCCCGTGGTGCGGGCCATGCCCAACACGCCCTGCCTGATCGGGCAAGGGGCCGTGGCGCTCGCGCCGGGCCGGCATGCCCAGCCCGAGCACATGGCCGAGGCCCAGCGGCTGTTTAGCGCTGTGGGCGAGACGGTCACGGTGGGTGAATACCACCTGGACGCGGTGACGGGATTGAGCGCGTCTGGGCCGGCCTTTGTGTATATCTTCATTGAAGGGTTGGCCGACGGCGGGGTCAAGGCGGGTTTGCCCCGGGACATCGCCCTGCGGCTGGCCGCCCAGACCGTGGCGGGCGCCGCGCGGATGGTCTTGGAAACCGGGCGCCATCCGGGCGAGCTCAAGGACATGGTGGCGTCGCCGGCCGGCACCACCATCGCCGGTTTGGCGGTACTGGAAGATCGCGGCGTGCGCGGCGCCGCACTGCGGGCGGTGGAGGCCGCCGCGGAGCGGGCGGCGCAACTGGGACGCTTGGCGGGACAGGAGGCTGCTGATTGATTCCGCTCATACGGTTGGTCGACACGCTGTTTCAAATCTATTCGTGGCTCCTCATCATCCGCATTTTGCTCACCTGGCTGCCCGTGGACGTGGACAACCCGGCGGTGCGGTTTATCGCCCGGGTGACCGACCCTTATCTGCGCCTTTTCCGCGGGATCCTGCCGCCCGTGGGCATGTTGGAC
>DATCKT010000025.1:0-4152 GCA_036562195.1 Limnochordales bacterium | reverse complement strand
GGCTGCCACCACCGCGCCCAGGATCAGCGCCCACCGGATGACGGAGCGCAAGCGAATGCAGTAGAAACCCACCAGGCCCACCGCTGCGCCTCCTTACTCCGTTCCCCCTATCCGGTTTCTGCGGCCGCGCGCCCGGCCGCCGCGCCGCCGTGCCCGCAAGCCACACCAAATCTGACGCTGCCGCACCCCGCCCGCAGGTTTCCGGACCACCAAGGTCCCGGGTGCCGCCTCGCACATATCCACCGTGCACATATATATGGAGGCGACGCGCCGGAAAGACGCGCGAGCAGGAAGCCCGTCTTATTGACAGCCGCACAGGCGGATGGTAGCATGGGGACGGCAATAATCAGGGAAAAACTGCATAGCGCATCGTTTCCGCTCTTATCCAGAGTGGCGGAGGGACTGGCCCGATGAAGCCCGGCAACCGGCCCACGGCGGGTGCGGTGCCAATTCCTGCAGGATCCACTCCTGGGAGATGAGAGTGACGGTTCACTCTGCCTTCTTCCTGTGATGGACGAAGGTTTTTTTGTTTTGCTTAGGAAAGGGGTACGGCCATGAGCAACACGCAGGTCCAACCCGGGACCGCCGCGATCGGCCAGGGCCGCGGCCGGCGGTACTTGTTCACGTCCGAGTCAGTGACCGAGGGCCATCCGGACAAAATCTGCGACCAAATTTCCGACGCCGTATTGGACGCCATCCTCGCCCAAGACCCTTACGCCCGGGTCGCCTGCGAAACCGCGGTCACCACGGGCCTCGTGCTGGTCATGGGCGAGATCACCACCAAGGCCGTCGTGGACATTCCCAAGATCGTGCGCAGCACGATTCGGGAAATCGGGTACACCCGGGCCAAGTTCGGTTTCGACGCCGACACCTGCGGGGTGCTCGTGGCCTTGGACGAGCAGTCGCCCGACATCGCGCAAGGGGTCAACCGGGCGCTGGAAGCCCGCACGGGCGAGCTGAGCGAGGACGCCATCGAGGCCATCGGCGCCGGCGACCAGGGCCTTATGTTTGGCTATGCGGTGGATGAGACGCCCGAGCTCATGCCGCTGCCCATCTCGCTGGCCCACAAGCTGTCCCGCCGGCTGGCGGAGGTGCGCAAGCAGAAGATCTTGGACTATCTGCGGCCCGACGGGAAGTCCCAGGTGACGGTGGAGTACGAGGACGGCCGACCGGTGCGGGTCGACACGGTGCTCATCTCGGCCCAGCACCGGGAGGACGTGGACCCCAACCGGATGCGGGAAGATATCATCGAGCACGTGGTGCGGCCCGTCATTCCCGAACACCTGCTGGACGGCACCCGGTTCTTGGTGAACCCGACGGGCAAGTTCGTCATCGGCGGCCCGCAGGGGGATGCGGGGTTGACCGGGCGCAAGATCATCGTCGACACCTACGGCGGCGCGGCCCGGCACGGCGGCGGGGCCTTCAGCGGGAAGGACCCGACCAAGGTGGACCGCTCGGCGGCCTACGCCGCCCGCTGGGTGGCCAAGAACGTGGTCGCGGCGGGGCTGGCCAGCCGCTGCGAACTGCAGGTGGCCTACGCCATCGGCGTCGCCCGGCCGGTTTCCCTGAGCGTGGAAACCTACGGCACGGCCCGCATCCCCGAGGAGCGGATCGTGCAGTTGATCCAAGAGCATTTTGACCTGCGGCCGGGGGCCATCATCCGCGACCTGGACCTGCGGCGACCCATTTACAAGCAGGTGGCCGCATACGGGCACTTCGGCCGGGACGACCTGGACCTGCCCTGGGAGCGGACCGATAAGGCGGCGGCGCTGCGGGCGGCGGCGGGGCTATGACGCAGCCGGGGCGCGGTTGGGGCCGCAACCGGCATGGAGAGTTCAGTTGGGAACGGGGGAAACACCTTGACGCTGGGCGATTGCAAGGACCGGTCCCTGGCCGCTGCGGGCCGGCAGCGCATCGAGTGGGCCGACGAGAATATGCCGGTGTTGCGGGCGATCCGGCAGGAGTGGGGGGCGAGCCGGCCCCTGGCAGGCGTGCGCATCGCCGCGTGCCTGCATGTGACGACGGAAACCGCCAACCTGGTGCGCACCCTCAAGACGGGCGGGGCCGAGGTGGCGTTGTGCGCGTCCAACCCCTTGAGCACCCAGGACGACGTGGCCGCGGCCCTCAACGAGGTGTACGGCATCCCCACCTTCGCCATCCGGGGCGAGGACGAGGAGACGTACTACCGCCACATCCGGGCGGTGCTGGCCACGGAGCCCCATATCACCATGGACGACGGGGCGGACCTGGTGACCACGCTGCACGGCGAGCGCACCGATCTGCTCCCCAACATCATCGGCGGCACCGAGGAGACGACCACCGGCGTCATCCGCCTGCGGGCCATGGAGCGCGACGGCTACCTGCGCTTCCCCGTCGTGGCCGTCAACGAGGCCCGCACGAAGCACATGTTTGACAACCGCTACGGCACCGGGCAGTCCACCATCGACGGCATTCTGCGGGCGACCAATGCGCTGATCGCGGGTTCCACGTTCGTCGTGGCGGGCTACGGCTGGTGCGGGCGGGGCGTGGCGGCCCGGGCACGGGGCATGGGCGCCGACGTGATCGTGGTGGAAGTGGACCCGCTGCGGGCGCTGGAGGCGGTGATGGACGGCTACCGCGTCATGCCCATGGCGAAGGCCGCGCCGCTGGGGCACTTCTTTGTGACCGTGACGGGAAACCGGGATGCCATCGGGCCCGAGCACCTGCGCCTGATGCGGGACGGCGCCATCATCGCCAACGCCGGGCACTTTGACGTGGAAATCGCGATCCCGGCCCTTGAGGCCATGGCGCGGGAGCGGCGCCAGGTGCGGCCCAACGTGGAGGAGTTCGTGCTAAAGGACGGCCGGCGCATCCGCCTGCTGGCGGAAGGCCGGCTGGTGAACCTGGGCGCCGCCGAAGGCCACCCGGCCCAGGTGATGGACATGAGCTTCGCCAACCAGGCCCTGAGTGCGGCCTGGCTCGTGCAGCAGCGCGGCCGGCTGGAGCGCCGCGTGTACCCGGTGCCCGAGGACATCGACCGTGAGGTGGCCCGCCGGAAGCTCGCGAGCATGGGCATCGAGCTCGAAACCTTGACGCCGGCGCAGGAGGAGTACCTGAACAGCTGGCAGTTCGGGACGTAGACGAACGGCCGAGGCGGTGTGGAGCGGCTGCGCGATGTCGCGGGCAAGCGAGTGTGCGTGGCCGATCCGTGAGACCCTGTCATCCATGCAACCCTGCTAGGCCGCGTGAAGACTTAACCATCACAAGCTGATTGTGAAGCCAGCGTCACCACCCGCGGGGTGGGGAGGCGCTGGCTTTTTTGTTGCGTCCGGCCTGTCTACGAAGGTGCGCCGCGTGAGCTCCTACAAAGTTAAGTAAAAATGTACTATCGCGCCCCGTTTCGACACGATTCGACACAGCGCGCGGCGAAGGCGTGCTAAGCTGAGGCCATCCCTATCCGCTTAACCACCTTATTTCCGTCCCGTTTCTTTCAGCCGTCTGAGCAACCCGTGGTTGCTCCCTTTGTGCGTTTATGCCTTTGCGTGTTTATAAATGCTTAACAACTGCACAGGAGGGACACTGCGCATGTTCATGCCGGTGCATGCAGGCCGCCCCGCGGCGGTGGCACTGGCCACTCTCTTTTCCGCTCCGGTTTTCCGCCTTGTCTCGTGCTGCTTGCTTGGGTGTCTGCTGGTACTGGCGGCGACGGGGGCCTCCCAAGCCAGCACCAGCACGACGACCGTCTCCTTTACCATACTCCCAGCCATCGAGGTGTTGGCCTGGCCCGCTCCCACCTTGTCCCTGAGCGGTTCGCCCGAAAACCACGCGGTGGTTGGTCCCTTGGAGTTCCTTGTGCGGGCTAACGCGCCATGGTCGCTGTCGCTACACAGCGACGTCATTAATGGCCGCATGCGGGAATATGACCCGGCGTCGGGCGTTTACGTCCCCTCAGGTCATGTACTGGCGCAGGCACTGGAGTGGGGGTTGTCCCCCAACGGCCCGTGGTCGCCTGTGACAGATTCAAGTACCCGGGTCGTTACCGGGATGCCTCCGACCGACTCGGAGGGAATGGTTGTCCGGCTGTACCTACGGCAGTCCACGAGCTTCGACGATGTCATGCTCCCGCCCGGAAGAGAGTACCGCATGGTGCTCACGTACACGGCAGCTCTTAGC
>DATCKT010000022.1:0-2111 GCA_036562195.1 Limnochordales bacterium | reverse complement strand
CTTCGGCATGCAGCCGGAATCGCCGGTAGAGTTTTTCCGGGGCGTGGCGGAGGCCATCGACATCTCCATCATCATCCACCAATACCCCAAGTGGACCAAGGCCAGCTACAACCTGCAGCAGCTGCTGGCCATGAGCAAGATTCCCAACGTGATCGCCGTTAAGATGGGCGAGCGGGACATGGCCACGTACGAACTGCATGTGCGCACGCTGCGCCAGGAAGCGCCGCACCTCGCCCTGTGGACGTGCCACGACGAGTACCTGCTGCCCACGTTGGTGCAAGGCATGGACGGGGCGCTGGTCGGGTTCGCTTCCTTTGTGCCCGACCTCATCGTGGCCTTGGTGCGGGCGGTGTGGAATCAGGATCTAGCCGAGGCCAAGCGGGTGTACGACCGGATCTACGAGCTGAAGCAGGCGGTGTACCGCATGGATGAACCTTCCGCGACGTCCCACGCCCGCATGAAGGAAGCCATGTTCCAGCGGGGACTGATCCCGAGCGCCGTGGCCCGCCCGCCCGTGGTGCCCCTTAAGGAAGAGGATAAAGCAGCCATCCGCGCAGGGCTCACGCGGGTTGGGCTGCTCCGAAGCGAGATGGCGGTGCGGGCGGGCTGACCCCCGCTTACAGATTCCCCGCTTACAGATTCCCCGCCAAAGGAGCCGAAGTGGGACCCCGTTTCGGGGTCCCACTTCTGTGTCGGGATTTCACTGTTGCTCCGGGGGCCCACTTCTGTTCCGGGCGCCCCCCCTTTTCGCGGCCCCGTTTTCCGGTGAGAACCAAGACGCCCTTCGTCCCGACCGCATGGACCAACAGCATATTCGCAGCACTCATGTCGCCGACGAAGTAGATTCGGCGCGGGTCGACGTCAAACTCGTGCGCCGCTGGCTGGATCCGGCCCGGCCGCGCGTTGCGGCACGGCGGTTCAGATGGGCTACAACGAAAATTCGGTTGGCAGTGCGGTCCACGATGTTAGAGTAGGCTGTACGGAGATGGGTCAAGCAGCTTGGCGCGGCGTGGCGCCTCCCTGCGAGGGGGTCGAGTGGTGCGGGGTAAAATCCGCGCCTCACATAATCGCCCGAATGACACGGCACGGGTTTTCGGCGGCCAGCACCCGCGGCGGCACGTCCTTCGTGACCACGGCGCCGGCGCCGATGACAGCTCCGTCGCCGATGCGCACGCCCGGGCGGATGATGGCGCCGCCGTCGACCCAGACGTCGTGGTCGATGTACACGGGGAGTGCGGACTCGAGACCCTTGCAGCCCTGGTCCGCAACAGCCGCTTGCGGCCCCGGTTTCGCCCCACCGACCAGAATCGCGCCGCCATCGCCCGCGTCTGCCGCCTGGTGGAAGGGATGCCGCTGGCCATCGAGCTGGCCGCCTCATGGGGCCGGGTGCTGACGGATGTTTCTTATCGATACTTTCCCCTGGCCGCTACGGGGATCTCCCGCACGACGCGCCCGTCCCGGTAGCCGTAGAGGACGTCGCTAAGGTTCACGGCCGTGCACACGTGATTGGGAATGATGTGCAGCCGGTCACCCACCCGCAACCCTCCGGCCCCGGTGCCCCCGGGGGCCGGGGCCGCCGCCGATTCAGCCGTCCCGGTGCCGCCGTTGGCGCCGTCCGGGGCTGCGGCTGCGGAAGGCTCAAGGATCAGGATCCCATGTTCCTCGCTGAGCCGTTGCAGCTTGGCGCCGGGCCAGCCCAGCACCCGGCCAAAGGTGCCGTCGCCGCACACCGCGGGATCAGAGGAGAACACCTTGCTGCCCGCGTCGATGATGGCCCTGTCGGGCGCCGGGCGGCTGACCACGGTGGCCAGCACCGTCAAGGCACAGTCCTCCTCGGCGGCCGCCCAGCGATCGACGGTGTTGCGGTCATTGAATACGTAGGTGCCGGGTCGGATCTCGGTGACCCCGGGCACCTGGGCTTCAAACCGCGCCCCCGGCGTCGAACCGGGGCTCACGTGCTGGATGGGCAGCCCCCGCCGGCGCAGCAGCTCGGCGGTCTCCACCAACTGCTCCGCGGCTCGCCGCGCGGCCTGCGCCAGTGCCTGCGGCGACGCAGCCGCGGCCACGTGGCCGGCGTGGGACATGAGCCCCACCACCTCCAAGCCCCGGAT
>DATCKT010000019.1:0-2013 GCA_036562195.1 Limnochordales bacterium | reverse complement strand
CTGATGCAGATCATGGGCTGCCTGGACCGGCCCACTTCCGGGACGGTGGAGCTGGAGGGGGTCGACCTGACGCAGGTTAGCGACGACCGGCTGGCGGAGATCCGCAACCGCAAGATCGGTTTCGTGTTCCAGCAGTTCAACCTATTGCCCCGGCTGACGGCGCTCGAAAACGTGGAGTTGCCCTTGGTCTACGCCGGCGTCGGGCGGCGCGAGCGCCGGGAGCGGGCCCGGGCCATGCTGGAGGCCGTCGGCTTGGGCCAACGGCTGGATCACCGGCCCAATGAGCTCTCCGGCGGCCAGAAGCAGCGAGTGGCCATCGCCCGGGCGCTGGTCAACCACCCGGCGGTGATCCTGGCTGACGAGCCCACGGGCGCGTTGGACACGGCCACGGGGACCGAAATCATGCAGTTGCTGGTGCGCCTCAACGAAGAGGGGCACACCATCGTCATCGTCACCCACGACCCCGAGGTCGCGGCCAAGACCCGGCGGATCATTCACATCCGCGACGGGCTCATCTACCGCGACGAGCGGCTGGAGCCTGCTGCCGCGGCGGTGGCGGCCGGTGGCCCGGGGCAGCCGGGGCCGGCGAGCGCCCGGGCGGCAGGCGGGCAGGAGGTGGCGGGATCGTGAGCCTGGTCGATACGCTGCGCACCGCCATCCACAGCCTGCGCGCCAACACCTTGCGGTCCATCTTGTCCATGCTGGGCATTATCATCGGCGTCGCGGCCGTGGTGAGCGTGGTGTCCATCGGTACGGGCGGGCAGCAGGTGGTGCTGGCCAACATTTCGCGCCTCGGGTCCAATCTCATTACCATCAACCCCTGGGTGCCGCGTGGCACCGCCGGGCGGGTACAGGCGGAAGTGCGCAGCTTCTTCACCGTCGAAATGGCGGCGGAAATGGAGCGTCTCCTGCCCGACGTGATCAACGTAGTGCCTGTGGTGACAGGCCGGGCGCTCCTGGTGGCGGGGGGCGTCAACGTGCAGGCCAATCTGGTGGGGGTGACGCCGCCGTTTTTGACCGTGATGAACTACAACCTGGACCGGGGCCGGTTTGTCACCAACTGGGACGTCAGCGAGCAGCAGCCGGTGGCGGTGTTGGGATCCGAGCTGGCGGTGGAACTGTTTGAGGACGCTGAGCCCATCGGCCAGGAGGTCATCGTGATCTTTGGCGACCGGCGGCAGTCCCTGCGGGTGGTGGGCGTGATGGCGCCCCGGGGCCAGGCGCTGGGCGGCGACTTTGACATGCAGCTGTACCTCCCGGTTTCCACGATGATGGAGCGGATTGCTAAGACCCGCAGCGTCTCCTACTTCGCGGCCCAGGCCAGTTCGTCGGCGCGAGCTGCGGAGGCGGTGGAGCAGGTGCGGTTTTTCCTGACGAGGCGGTTGGGGGACCCGCAGCGTTTCCGCATCGCCAGCCAGGATCAGTTGCTGGAAACCATGTCGTCCATTACTCAGACGTTCTCCCTGATGCTGGGCGGCATCGCCAGCATCGCGCTGCTGGTGGGCGGCATCGGGATCATGAACATCATGCTGATCTCCGTCACGGAGCGCACGCGGGAAATCGGGATCCGCAAGGCGCTGGGAGCCAAGCGGCGGGTGATCCTGTTCCAGTTCCTCACGGAAGCGGTGACCCTGGCGGCGCTGGGCGGCATCATCGGCGTCGGGCTCGGCTGGGTGGGCGCAAAGGTGATCGGCTACTACGGCGGCTGGCCGGGCGTCATCAGCCCCGAGTCGGTGGCAGTGGCGCTGGGCTTCTCGGCCGCGGTGGGCCTGTTCTTTGGGATTTACCCGGCGGCTAAGGCGGCCCGGTTGGACCCGGTCAAGGCGCTGAGTTACGAATAGACCGGTGAGCGGCTGAATATACACGCCCACGTGGGTGCGGCTGCTTCCTCGGCCGCGCGGAGGCCCGCCCGCGGCGGGCTTTTTGCGCGAAAAAAATTGCCACTCTTAACCTGCCACGGCAGGAGAAACCAGGAGAGGATAGAATTAGACCCGTGCATGCCCACATGTGGGC
>DATCKT010000009.1:0-7331 GCA_036562195.1 Limnochordales bacterium | reverse complement strand
ATCCACAACTGCTCAACCCGAACGGTCTCGTCACGCCCGCGCCCTTTCCGTGGAGCGGCCCAACGGGTGCAACGGCCCCTTGCGAAACCGCAGGAAGCCTCCACCTGTACCGTTGCGCACCGCCAACGCCTCGGCCACGATGGCCAGGGCGATCTGCTCCGGCCCCTCGGCCCCGATGTCGAGCCCCACCGGGGCGTACAGGCGGTGCAAGTAGGCGTCGACCGGGCACCCGCTTGCCCGCAGGAAGTCCAGGAGCCGCTCGGTGCGCTGCCACGGGCCCAGCACGCCCAGGTAGGCGCAGGGCCGTCCCCAAATCTGCCGGAGGAACTCGGCGTCCTGCTGAAAGTTGTGGGTCATGACGACCACACAGGGGTTGCGGTCCAACGGCACCCGGTCCGGCACGTCCTCCGGGTGGGCGTGAATCACCGCATGGGCGCGTGGAAACCGCTCCGGCCGGGCATAGGCTGGGCGGCTGTCGACCACGACCACCCGGAAACCGACCGCAGCCGCAAACTCCGTGACGGGCACCGCGTCGTGGCCTGCACCAAAGACAATCAGCACGGGCGCCGGTGCGAAGGTTTCGATGTACACTTGGACGTAGCCGGTTTCGCCGCGCAAGTCGAGCACGGCTTGCCGGTCGCGAACGACGGGCTCGCGCGCGGGCCCTGTCCCGACGCGGTACAGGTAGCTGCGGGATGCCCCCTGGTCCAGGAGCCGTCGCGCGTCCGCCGCGACCAGCCCGTCGAGGCCCTCATCGCCGAGCGTGCCTTCCACATGGTCCCCGTACACATACGCGCGGGCGCCCACGGAAACCGGCCCGCCGGCAGCATGAACGACCGTGGCCACGGCCAGGCGCGTGCCCGCCTGGCGCGCCGCGGCGACGCGGTCCCAGCACACGGCGGTCGGGGCGCGGCTGTCCACGGGTTCCAGGAATACATCGATGCGGCCGTTGCAGCCGAGGCCCAAGCCCCACACGAGATCGTCGTCGGCCGTCATATCGAAATGGAGCAGCCGGGGCCGCCCGGACGCGAGCACATCCTGGGCCGCTTCCCCCACCTCGCCCTCGAGGCAGCCGCCGCTGATGGTACCGTAGACGCGGCCGTCCTCGTCGATCAGCATCTTGGCCGCTTCCCGGCGGTAGGCGGACCCGACCACGTGCACCACCGTGGCCAGCACGGCGGTCTTGCCGGTCCTGCGAAGGGCGAACAGCTGCTCCAGCACGTCCTCCACAGGTCTCTCCGTCTCCCCCGGGGCGGGTTCGGACGCCGTCCCTCCATGGCTTGGGCGCTGCCCGCCCCCCACCCGTATTCGCCGGCCACCAAGCGGCTTTCCTCCCGCGCCCGGGCGAACCGGCCGCCCCGGGCGTACCCGCCTGAGCCAGCGTGCAAACCGAGTTGTACAAACAGGGAGCCCCTGAGGCCATCGCCGCCTGTCGTGGACGCTGCCTGGTGGGTGGCGACTCCCCGCGGCAGGTCCTAAAGAAGACCGGGACTTTGGTCATCACGTGGGCGCCGGCGGCAGGAGAGGGTTCCGCGGAAGCGAATTCCCGCAGCGCTAACATGCGGGAGAAACTGCCGCCCGAGCGAGGTGAGCCGACGGTGCCGGAGCAGGGATGGACTCTCGGTGACAAGATTCGCGCCCTCAGGCGGCAGATGCGGATGACGCAGGCGGATCTGGCGGGCGATGACTTCACCAAGAGTTTCATCAGCCAGATCGAGAAGAATCAGACCCAGCCGTCCCTGAAGAGCCTGATGATCATCGCCCAGCGCCTGAACAGGCCCGTCAGCTACTTCCTGGACGAGCAGCCACCGCCTCCGGCGGCGTCCGCCACGCTGCACCAGGCCGTGGCCGCAGGCCACGTCCTGGAGAGGCAGGGCGAGTACGAGCAGGCGCTGCAGCTGTACACCCAAGCGCTGGAGGAATGCGCCGCCACCGATTACAGGCGGCGCGGCGAACTGCACCGGCACAGGGCTCGCGCCCTCGTCCAACTTAACCGGCTGCCTGCCGCCGTCCAGGCGCTGGAACAAGCCGCCGACGAGTTTCGCCTCGCGCGGGACACGGCCGCGCGCGCGGAGGTCGATTGCGACCTAGGGAACGTGTACGTCCGCATCGGGCGCCATGACCAGGCGGTCCACCACTACGAACGGGCGCTGCTGCTCTATGAAGAGGCCCTGTTGCCCGATGTGTCCTCGGATCCCACGAGCCCCATCATCTGGCTGCTGACCCAGCTGGGCCTGACGTGCTACGCCACGGGAAACCGGGAGGCCGCCTGGCGCTACCTGCAGCGGGCGGAGGCCATGGCCCGAGAGGCCGGCGTGTATTACCGCTGGGGCGATGTGTGCCGCGTGTCCGCGGACCTGATGGAGCACTTCGGCGACCGGCGGCGGGCGATGGAATACGCGGAGCGGGCGGTGGCCTTCTGCGACTCCACCCTCGACCGCTGCGGGCTGGTGGACGCGCTCATCAGCCTGGGGTCCCTCAAAGCCCAGGAAGAGGGGTGGTCCGCCGCTGAACCGTGGTTCACCCGCGCCTTGAGCGTGGCTGAGGAACTTTCCCACACGCAGGGCAAGGCCCGGGTGCAGGCCGCGCTGGCCAAGTGGGCCGCCCATGAGGGCGATGTGGACCGGGCGGTTTCCCTCTATGAGGAAGCGGCGAAAACCGCGAGCGACGAGCAGCAACTGTTTGAGATCCACCGCTCCCTGGCGGAACTCTTGCGGGAGCGCCAGGATTGGGACAACGCGGCTCGCCACCTGGAGTCGGCCATTGCGTTCCTGGAGAAGGCCAACCGGCCCAAGGCGCTGGCCGAGGCGTATTCGACCCTGGCGGAGATTTACGAAGCGGCCGGTCAACCCGCGGCGGCCAACCGGTGCCTGCGCCGCTCGGTGGAACTGCTGCGCGGCCAGTGAGGGATACGCCGCTCAAGTCGAAGGCAAAACGAGTCGAGGGCAAAACGCAGCCCGGGCCGCCGGCCCGGGATTTTTGGCCGGCTGCCGGACTGGTCCGCCCGATGCGGGTTTACGCTCTGCGCTCTATCCGGTGCCGCCACCGGCGCCCAGAACTATAGAACCAGGTGCTGGAGGGCTAAGAGCAACACGACGCCGGGGATGCCCAAGAACCCCGCCACCAGCGCGGTGACGGGGTTGATGGGCAGGTAGATCCCCGCCACGTAAGTGCCGATGAAATTCGCCAGGGCCAGCAAGGCCGCGCCTAGCAGGGCGTTGTAGATGAGTCGCAGAAAGACGCGGATCGGCAGCAATAGCAGCCGGGCGATGACGTAAAGCAGCAGCACCCCGACGATGTAGGCGATGATGACATGCAGTTCCACCGCTCTCCCCCGCTCTCGCTACACTCTATGAGCGGGGGCGGCCAGGCTATGCGTCGTCGCTTTGCTGTGCCTCCACCCGCAAGCCCTGGCGGCGGGCTTCATCCAGCAAATACATGTAGCGTTTCTCGGCGGCACCGGCGGCGAAGATGGCGTAGTCGATGAGCCGCGGGTCGGTCACGTTGTCCAGCAGGTTGCGGGCGGCTTGCCACTCGCGCCGGGCGGTCTCTACGGCCTCCTCCAGCTGGGTGCGCTCTGCCCGGGGCGCCTGGTCCATGTCCCGCCCAAACAGAAACCCGGTGACGTTGTCGATGTAGCCAGCCACGGCCTTCCTCAAGCCCACCTTGTACCCCTCCCGTGAGGCCAACGCCGACTATCGAAAGGCTGACATTAGAATATGGGGAAGGGCGGCCAGGCTATTCCATTTCCCGGCACGTTTTGCAAGCGGGTGACGGCCGGCCGCGGGAAGGCGAGCCGCAAGCAGCCCGGCATCTCACGCCGCGGGGGCGCCGGTGGGATCGCACATGCCGCGGGGCTACAGCTCCCGCCGGCCTTCGAGGGCCTTGGTCAACGTCACCTCATCCACGTACTCCAAGTCGCCGCCCACCGGCATGCCGTGGGCCATGCGGGTCACCTTGAGGCCGATAGGTTTCAAAAGGCGCGCCAGGTACATGGCTGTGGCTTCGCCTTCGATGTTGGGGTCGGTGGCGAGGATGACCTCCCGCACGGTGCCGTCGCCGAGGCGGGCCAGCAGCTCCTTGATCTTGAGGTCTTGAGGCCCCACCCCGTCCATCGGGGAGATGGCGCCGTGCAGCACGTGGTACAGCCCCTTGTACTCCCGGGTGCGTTCGATGGCCAGGATGTCCTTGGGCTCTTCCACCACGCACAAAAGCGTCCGGTCTCGGGTTTCGTCGCGGCACAAGGGGCACGGGTCGACGTCGGTGATGGTGCAGCACACCGAGCAATAGATGGTCCGCTCCCGGGCTTCGACGATGGCTTCGGCCAGGCTGCGGGCGTCCTCGAGGGGACCGGTCACCAGGTGGTACGCGAGGCGCTGCGCCGTCTTGGGCCCGATGCCCGGCAGCTTGTTGAGCTCGTCGATGAGGCGGGCGATGGGACGGGAGTAGTGCAGCATCGACATGGATGCAAAATCCCGGCGCTTTTTAGAAGCCCGGCAAGCCCGGAATGTTGAGCCCGCCGGTCACCTTGGCCATCTCCTGGGCGGCCAGGTCCCTGGACTTGCGCAGCGCCTCGTTGACCGCGGCCAACACCATATCCTGCAGCATCTCCACGTCGTCCGGGTCGACGGCTTGCGGGTCGATGCGCAGTTGCACGATCTCCTGGTGGCCGTTGGCCACCACCGTGACCATGCCGCCGCCCGAGGAAGCCTCCACGGTCTTGCTGCCCAGCTCTTCCTGGATCCGGGCCATTTCCTGCTGCATCTTTTGCACTTGCTTCATCATCTTGGCCATGTTCATCATGCGGCATGACCTCCAGCTCGTAGACTCACCCAGCGGCCGTGGGGTCACCGCCGGATCCGTTCACCCGCCAGTGCGTCGCATAGCGGCGCCGGTCCACGACGGTGACACGGCGCGCCGCAGCACCGGTGCCTCGGAGCGGCCGTGCCCCGGCGCGGCGGTGCGCCGGACTGGTCCTCTTCACCGCGGGTGGCGCTCCACGTGGATGATTCTGCCCCCAAAAAGCCGCAGCGCCTCCTGCACCGCCGGGTTGTTGATGATGTCGTCGTCGCCCGCGCCGTTGGCCCCGGCACCGCTCGCCGCATCGCCGGCGGTGGCCTGCGGCTCGTCGGCCTGAACGGCGGTCCCCGCACGCGCTGCCTCGCTCTCGCCGGCTGCCGGCCCGGCCCGGTCGGCTCCCTTCCGCCCTTCCAGCGGCTGTGGGGAAGCGCTCGTGGGAGCGCTGGCCGGCGCCGCACCCGGTTGGGGTTCTTCCGCCCACTGTCCGGCCAGTACCGTGGTCACCTTGAGCTTGCGCCCGATGAGGCGGCTTAGGAACTGCTCGACGACTTTGCGGTTCTGGTCCAGCTGCAGGCTGGCCTGATGGAACGCCCGGTCCGGGGGAAACTCAATGGTGACGACCCCGTCGCGGCATGCCACCGGTCGGCCTTCGCGCAAGAAGGCTTGGACCGATATATGCCGCTGCTCCTTCAGCAATTCGTTGAGGCGGTCCCAGTGCTTGACCACCAGGGCTAGCTCGTCGCCCGCCTCCTGTCCCGTCTGCCGGGCAGCCGCAGCGCGCTCCTCGGCCCGCGGCGCCGGGATTTGCGCCTGCTGCCCTTCCTGCTTGGCCGCGGGCATGGCACTGGGCTGTGTCCCGGTTCCGGCTTCGTACGGCGCTGTCTTGGCGACGGGGCGCTGGGCACGCTGCCGGCCCTCGGCAGGTCGCGGCTGCAGCGCAGGCGCCGCCTCCTCGCCCGCCGGGAACGGCGGCGGCACCGGCTCCTCCTGCGGACCAAGAGGCGACGGGCCGGCCGCAGGGGCCTGTCCCGGAACGGTGACTGACTCCGCGACGGCCCGTTGGTTGGCCAACGCCGCGACCTTCCGCTCCAGCTGCTCGATGCGTTGCAGGAGGCTATCCAGATCGACCTGGGCTTCAGGGCGGGTCAAGCGGACGATGGCCATCTCCAGCGGCAGCTGCGCCTGGGCGGCGTAACGCATGTCCGCCTCGGCCGCGCCCAGGGTCTCGATGGCCCGCAGCAGAAGCGGCACGGGCAACGCCGCAGCCTGGCGCCGCAGCGCCTCACTCTCCTCCGTCCCCGGAATCACGTTACCGCCCACGGCGGCTTCACCCGCCACCTTGCACAACAGCACGTCCCGCAGATGCCGCGCGGCGTCCCGCAGGAACTGGCGCAGGTCCCGGCCCGCTTCCTGTAGCTCCTTGATCAGGGCGAGGCCCCGCGCGGCGTCACCGGCCGCCAGCACGTCGGCGAAGGCGATCACCTGCTCCCGGGGAGCGACGCCCAGGACGTTGATGACCACGTCCGGCGTGATGCGGTCCGCAAAGGCCCGGCATTGGTCCAGGAGGCCGAGACCGTCCCGCAGGCTGCCTTCGGCGTAGCGGGCGATGAGCCGCAGCGCGTCTTCGGTTGCGTCGATCCCTTCGGCGGCCGCCACCTGCGCCAGCCGGCCCACGGTTTCGGCCAGGGACAGCCGCCGGAAATCGAACCGCTGGCAGCGGGAGGCTACGGTGGGCGGGATTTTGTGCGGTTCCGTGGTGGCAAACACGAACACCACATGCTTGGGCGGCTCCTCCAGCACCTTGAGGAGGGCGTTGAAGGCTTCGTTGGTCAGCATGTGGACTTCGTCGATGATGTAGATCTTGTAAGGGCCTTCGGTGGGGGCGAAGCGCACCCGTTCCCGCACGTCCCGGATCTCGTCGATGCCGCGGTTGGAGGCGCCGTCGATCTCCACCACGTCCATGGCGGTGCCCTCGGCGATGCGCCGGCACGAGACGCACTGGTTGCACGGCTCAGGCGTCGGCCCCTGGGCGCAGTTGAGGCCCTTGGCCAGAAGGCGCGCCAGCGTCGTCTTGCCGGTGCCGCGCGGGCCTGTGAAAAGGTATGCGTGGGCGATCCGCTTATCCGCCAGGGCGTTGGTCAGCGTGCGCACCACGTGGGCCTGGCCCGTCACATCCGCAAAGGTCTGCGGGCGCCACTTGCGGTAGAGGGAAACGTAGCTCACCGCCGATACCTCCCGCGGGGATCTTTGAGTTCTTCGGCGGGCTGAGCCGGGCCTCCTTTGCTCGGGAAGACCGCTAGTCTTGGCAAGCGCGGGAAGGGCGAGTCGTTTTGAGCGGTCTGCACTCTACGGGAACAACTATGGGCGGAAGAAAGGCCGGCGTGCCTCATTGGCCACCGGCCTAAAAAGTGAGCCGTGCACCCGCCGTCGACCTGCCCTTCCGGACGTTACCCGGACAGCCGGCTCGGATCAGGCGCCCTCGCGGCACACGGGCTGATTCGCTTACCGCTGCTTCCTTCCGGACCTGACGG
>DATCKT010000163.1:0-2707 GCA_036562195.1 Limnochordales bacterium | reverse complement strand
CCCGGCGACAGCCGCCAGGCCAACCGAGTAGAAATCCCCCATCCAACGGCGCAACCTTTCGTTGGTCACAGGAAATGGACGCCTGCGGTCCGAAATCTGCAATGACGACATTTTGTCGAGGTTTGGCGCGCGTTCCGGGAGCTTACCGCCCCGGTACCCCAACCTAGGTACCCCCATGTTACTCGCAGACGCCCCGGAACAGTTCGCCGGCAGAGGAGTGGTCGCGCTGCTCAACGGAAACGCCGCTCGAACCTTGTCCGCTTCATCCCGGGCCGACCTGGTCTACGCCGCCCTCCGGGACGACATCCTCAACAGCCGGGTGCGCCCCGGGGAGCGGCTTTCCGAAGAACGCATCGCCCACCGGCTGCAGGTCAGCCGGACACCCGTCCGGGAGGCGCTGAAACGGCTGCACGCCGAGGGCTTGGTGGAGATTACGCCCCACCGGGGCGCCGTGGTACGGGACCCCAGCGGAGAGGAGCTGGCGGAGCTGTGCACGGTCCGGGAGGTGCTGGAAGGCCTGGCCGGCCGCTTGGCGGCCCGGTCCATTTCCCGGGTGGAGCTGTATACGCTTGAGAAGCTGTTGGCCGATGAGGAACGCGCGCTGGCCGAGGACCGCACCCAGGACCTGGTGGAGCTGAACTTCCAGTTTCACGAAACCATCTGGGTGGCCAGCCGCAACCGTTACTTGGCCCAGCAGCTGCGGCAGCTGCGGCAGATCATCGTTCGCATCCAGGACAGCACCCTTTTCGTCCCTGGCCGCAAAGAGCAGGCGCACCGGGAACACCGGGCGCTCTTTGATGCCATCGCCGCAGGGGACGGGGACCGGGCGGAACGCTTGGCCCAGGAGCACTTCCGCAATGCCGAGGCCATCCGCATGATGATGTGGCGCAAGCAGCGCCACGCTTGACCGGAGAGCGCCGGACGGGGAAGCCCGTGCCGGGCAAGATGGGTGCACGGAATTCCCCGCGGCCCGCACGGGCCTGTCACCGGGCGCCCTTGGGGGCCCCTTGATCGGCCGGCGCAGCGCTATGGCACTGCCGCTTCCATGCCCAGATACGCGGCGGCCACCTGCGGGTTGGCCAAAAGTTCTTGGCCGCTGCCGGCCAGGACGATGCGCCCGTTCTCAAGGATGTACGCTCGGTGGGCCAGCCGGAGCGACTGCACCACCTCCTGCGTGACCACCAGCAGCGTGAGCCCGTCCTGGGCCAGCCGGTGCAGTTCCCGCAGGATTTCCTGGGCCAGGCGCGGTGCCACGCCCAGGGTGGGCTCGTCCAGCATCATCATCTTCGGTTTGGCCATCAAGCCGCGCCCGATGGCCAACATCTGCTGCTCACCGCCGGACAGGGTGCCGGCGTACTGCCTGCGCCGCTGTTTCAGGACGGGAAACCTCTCAAACACCAACTCCATGCTCGCGCGCATCTCCCGCCGCGCGGCCGGCAAGTAAGCTCCCAGCTCCAGGTTCTCCTGCACCGTCATGTGGGGGAACAGGGCGCGCCCTTCCGGGACATGGACGAGGCCTAACCGGCAGATGTCCGGCGCCTCCCGGTCGTCAATGCGCTCGCCCAGGAACGTGACAGTGCCGCCCCACGGCTTGATGAGCCCGCTGACCGTCCGCAGCAGCGTGGACTTGCCCGCGCCGTTGGGACCAACGAGGCTCACCAGCTCGCCCCGGTTGACGGTGAGGGAGACGCCGTGCAGCACCGGCACCTCGCCATAGCCGGATTCCAGCTCATGGACGATGAGCATCGGCTTCCACTCCCAAATAGACCTGGAGCACCTGCGGGTGGGAGGCAATCTCCCGCGGCGTGCCCTCGGCGATCTTCTGGCCGTAGCTCAGGACCACGATGCGCTGGCACGTCTGCATGACCGCGCGGGTCACGTGTTCCACCAGCAGGATGGACAGGGAAAAGTGCTCCCGCAGCCGGAACACAAGGGCGATGGCCTCGTCCATTTCTCGCGGATTCAAGCCGGCGAACACTTCGTCCAACAGGAGCACCCGCGGGCTTGTGCCCAACGCCTTGGCCACTTCCAGCCGCTTCTTCTGGGACAGCGTCAGTTGGGTCGCGGGCAGCGCCTGCTGATGGGCAAGGCCCACAAAGGCCAGCAGCTCTTGCGCCTGCCGCCGCGCGGCCCGCAGGTCCCCTTGCCCGGTGCCATACAGGATGGCCGCGGCCACGTTGTCCAGCACGCTGAGTCCCTGGAAGGGCCGCACGATCTGAAAGGTGCGCCCGATCCCCGCTCGCGCCACCTGGTGGGGGGCAAGGCGGGTCAGCTCCGTCTCTCCCAAACGGACCGAGCCGGCATCGGGTCGCAAAAACCCCGAGATGACGTTGAAGAGCGTCGTCTTGCCCGACCCGTTGGGGCCGATTAGCCCCACGATCTCGCCCGGCTCCACCCGGAAACTCACGTCCCACAGCGCCTGCAGCCCGCCGAAAGCCTTGCTGACTCCTTGGATGGCCAACACCGGCGGCGGTGCGGCGAAACCCGCTTCTGGCGGTGCCGTCCGGAGGGCAGGCGCGGGCTCCGTCGGGCGCTCTGGCGGGCCCGGCATCGGGGTTGTGGACATGGCTGGGCGGTTCATGGCGCGGCCAACCCTCCCCCGGCCGGCATTGGCTTCGGTTTCCTGCGCAGCCGCAAGCTGACGACACCCGCCGGCAAGAACACGATGACGACGATAAGCAGCAGCCCAAAGAGCATGCGGGCCGCC
>DATCKT010000372.1:0-8490 GCA_036562195.1 Limnochordales bacterium | reverse complement strand
GCCCACGGCCGGGTGGGCCGCCGTCCTCGATCGCATCCACCACCTGGTCTTGCCCGTGGCGGCGGTGACCCTCAGCGGCTATGGCTCGTGGTACCTGTACACCCGCAACAACGTCGTCTTCGCCCTGGGCCAGGACTACGTGTTGACCGCGCGGGCCAAGGGCCTGACCGAGCGGGAGATCCTGTACCGGCACGCCTTCCGCAGCGTCCTGCCGCCCATGGTGACGCTGGTGTTTCTGTCGCTGCCCGGGCTGATTACGGGAGCCGTCATCACGGAAACCATTTTCTCCCTGTACGGCGTCGGCCGTTACCTGGTGGACGCCACGCTGCAGCAGGACTACCCGGTGATGCAGGGCTGCTTCTACATCATCGCCCTGGCCGTGCTGGTGTGCAATCTGGTGGCCGATGTGGTGTACGGCCTGGTCGATCCCCGCATCCGACTGAGGTGAGGGCTGTGAATGACGCGCGACCGCCCACGCAGCGGGTGCACGGCGAGCTGTCGACACGGGCGAGCACCGCCCGGCGCCGCCCGCGCGGGCCGGGGGCCTGGCGGGAGATTTGGGCCGAGTACCGGCGTTCGCCCCGGGGCATGCTGGGCCTGGGAATCGTCGTGGTGTTTGTGTTCCTGGGCGTGGCCGCCCCGTGGCTGACCCCGTACGATCCGCTTCAGGACCAGTTTTTGGCCGACCGGATGGCCCGTCCGGCCTGGATGGGCTACTTCCCCCGCTACCGCGGCGAGCCCGTGACGGTGGACGCGTTTCTCTTGGACGACTGGCGGATGGCTGTCCAGGAGAACGTGACCGTCGAGTGGGACGAGCGGGAAGGGGAACCGGTGATGCAGGTGCGCACCGCGGGGCCCGGGGCGGCGCGGCTTGTGCTGGTGTACAGCTTCATGTACCGCGCAAGCCCGCCGGATGCGTTCTTCATCCAAGTGCCCTACGCGTTTCAGGCACAAGGCGACGCCACAGGCCGGGCCGTCCTTCGCTTCGAAACCCCGGACGGCCGCAAGATGGCCATGTGGGAGTCGCGGACCATGCGCGGCGAGGTGCGCTGGACGACCCAGCGCGTCGACTCCCGGGACATGCAGCTGAAGGCGCGGCTGGGCTTGCGGCCCCTGGACAACCTGGCCGCGCAGCTGATCCAGGCCCCGGGTGAATACCGGTTTGTGCTGGAACTCACCCTCCACGCCGGCGAGGAGGGGGTGGCCAAGTTTACCCTGGGCGCGAGCCGGTTCCAGATTCCCGGCCGGCTCCACGGCCTGTTGGGAACGGACCATTTGGGAGCGGATCTGTGGGCCCAGTTTGTGTACGGCACCCGTACGTCGCTGCTCATCGGTTTCGTCGCGGCGGTCATCGCGGTGGCCGTTGGGACGGTGGTGGGCATTGCCAGCGGGTACCTGGGCCGCTGGGTCGACGAGCTGCTCATGCGGGTTGTGGACGTCATGATGTCTGTCCCGTTCTTGCCCATCCTGATCGTCATCGTCGGGGTGGTGGGGAAGAACCTGTGGACCGTCGTTGTCCTCATCGCGCTGTTCTCGTGGATGGGCGTGGCGCGGCTGGTCCGTTCGCAGACCTTGACGCTCCGGGAGCGCATCTTCGTCGACGCCGCCCGGGCCGCCGGTGCAGGCCCCGGGTACATCATGCGCACCCACATCGTGCCCAACGTGCTGGGGCTTGTTTTCGCGTCGCTGGTGCTGCTGGTCCCGGGCGCCATCGTCAGCGAGGCCACCTTGAGCTTTTTGGGCTTCGGCGACCCGCGGGTGCCCACGTGGGGCCGGATCCTGCAAAACGCCTGGGCGTTTGGCGCCTTCGGCGAGCTGGCGTGGTGGTGGATCTTGCCGCCGGGGCTGGCGTTGACGGTGCTGGCCATGGCCTTTGTGTTCATCGGCAACACGCTGGACGACATCCTGACCCGGCGGCGCAGCGAGAGGTAGGGTGGACCATGGCGGAACTGGCGGTCCAGAATCTGACCATGCACTACCGGACCCGCAAGGGCCCGGTGCGGGCCGTGGACGGCGTCAGCTTCACGCTCGCGCCCGGCAAAGCGCTGGGGATCGTGGGGGAGTCGGGATGCGGCAAATCCAGCCTCGGCGTGACGCTGTTGCGGCTCCTGCCGCCCAACGCCCAGGTGGTGGGCGGCTCCGTCCGGCTCGGCGGCGTGGAACTCCTTACCATGGACGAGGAGACGTTCCGCAAGGAAGTGCGCTGGACGAGGATCGCCATGGTGTTCCAAGGGGCCATGAACGCCCTGAACCCGGTGCTGACCGTGGGCCAGCAGATCAGCGAGGCGATCCTGGCCCACGAACGGGTGAGCAGGGACGTTGCGGTGCAGCGGGCCAAGGATCTTTTGGCCCTGGTGGGCATCAACCCGGCCCGCTGGGGGCAGTACCCGCACCAGTTTAGCGGCGGAATGAAGCAGCGGGCCGTCATTGCCATGGCCTTGGCGTGCAACCCCGAGGTGATCATCGCGGACGAGCCCACGACGGCGCTGGACGTGATGGTGCAGGCCCAGGTGCTCCAGGCCATCGCCGATTTGCGCCGCCGGCTTGGCCTGTCACTGATCCTCGTGAGTCACGACCTGTCGGTGGTGGCGCAGACGTGCGACGAGGTGGCGGTGATGTACGCCGGCAAGATCGTGGAGTACGGGCCGGTGGAGGAGGTGTTCCTTCACCCCAAGCACCCGTATACCCAGGGGCTCTTGCAGGCGTTTCCCGACATCGACGCGGACCGGGCGCCCATCGTTTCCATCCCCGGCGCGCCGCCAAATCTGCTCAACCCGCCCGGCGGCTGCCGGTTCCATCCCCGCTGCCCGCTGGCCACCGACGCCTGCCGGACCTATGAACCGGAGCTGGTGGCAAAAGGGGCGGTCGCCCACCGGGTCGCCTGCCACCAGGTGGCGCCCAGCGGGGTGGTGGCCGAGGTGAGGTTCGCATGACGACCGTCAACGCCCAAGCCAAAGCGCCGGCCAGCCGCCAAGCCGGCGCGCCGGAGGGAGGAGCGGACGTGCTGCTGGAAGCGCGGGACTTGGTGAAACACTTCCCGCTGCGGCGTAGCCTCAGCCAGGCGCTCAAGGGCCAACGGCCGGTGGTGCGGGCGGTTGACGGCGTCAGCTTCCAGGTGCGCCGGGGCGAGATCCTGGGCCTGGTGGGCGAGTCGGGCTGCGGCAAGACGACCACGGGCCGCCTGCTCTTGCGGCTGGAGGAGCCCACCGCCGGCCGGATCATCTTTGACGGGCAGGACATCACCCGTTTGGCCCCGGCGGAGATGAGGCGGCTGCGGCGCCGCATGCAGATGGTGTTTCAAGACCCTTACGATTCCATGAACCCCAACATGGACGTGTTCCGCATCGTGGCCGAGCCCCTGGCCATTCAGGGTCTCGCCAAAAGCCGCGAGAAGCTGGAGGAGCGGGTCGCCCAGGCACTGGCAGACGTGGAGCTGGTGCCCATGGAGGAGTTCATGCACCGCTATCCAACGGAGCTTTCCGGCGGGCAGCGCCAGCGGGTGGCCATCGCGCGGGCGCTGGTGCTGGAGCCGGATTTGCTCGTGGCCGATGAGCCCGTGTCCATGCTGGATGTGTCCATCCGGGGCGGCATTCTCCAGATCCTGATGCGGCTGGTGCGGCAGCGGGGGCTGTCGGTGGTG
This sequence comes from Limnochordales bacterium, assembly GCA_036562195.1. Classification (GTDB taxonomy): domain Bacteria; phylum Bacillota; class Limnochordia; order Limnochordales; family ZCTH02-B6; genus ZCTH02-B6. Next base: position 4,850 of record DATCKT010000372.1, on the reverse strand, counting down.
TTCATCACCCACGACCTGGCGCTGGCCCGCCATTTCTGCGACCGCATCGCGGTCATGTACCTGGGCCGGATCGTGGAGCACGCGGCGGCGGACGCGCTGGTGCACCGGCCCCGCCATCCGTACACCCAAGCCCTGATGCGGGCGGTGCTCTCCACGAACCCCCGGCGGCAGCACATCGACACGGGCCTCACGGGAGAAATCCCCAACCCCGCGGACCCGCCGGCGGGCTGCCGGCTGCATCCCCGGTGCCCGCTGGCGGGCGACCTTTGCCGGCGTGCGGCGCCGCACCTCCTGGAGCATACGCCGGGCCACTGGGTGGCCTGCCACCACGTTGAGCGGGCGCTCGCGGAATACCCGCAGGCCGCGCCTTCCAAGCCGGCCAGCATCAAAGAAGCGATCATTGGATAATTCTCTGAAAACATCTTGCCGCCGGTGCCCGGATCTGGTAGACTTCTCCTAGATGGGTGGCGGCACGCATCCTCGTTCGCCTGCCCGCCCGTCGCGATACAAAGGCAGTGGGAGGCTTGGCGGTTTTATGGAACGCGGTCGGGTCAAGTGGTTCAGCAACGAAAAGGGTTACGGGTTTATTGAGCGGGACGGCGGCGAGGATGTCTTCGTGCACTACACGGCCATCCAGCAGGAGGGCTTCAAGACCCTCGAGCAGGGGGAAGAGGTGGAGTTCGAGATCGTCCAGGGCGCCCGCGGGCCGCAGGCGGCCAATGTGATGCGCCTGCAGCTGCGCGGAGCCAGGTTTTAGGTGCCGGGCGCTACCGCGGCCAACGCCGGCGGTGCCACGCTGAGGGTACGAGAAAGAGGACCGGGTTGCACGGCACCCGGTCCTCCTTTGTCCGTTTGCAGCCCGCGCCCCGTCAACGGAGCATGAGCGGGATCTGCACATACAGGAGGAGCGTGGCCACCAGCAGCGACGGGACGCTGGTGGCGAGACCCGGCCAAAACCATTCCATGAACGTGACGCCGCGGCCCTCCTGCCGTTCCAACATCCCGATGGCGACAATGTTGGCGGTGGAACCGATGAAGGTCAAGTTGCCCAAGATGGTGCCGCCCATGAGCATGCCCCACCACAAGGGCGCTACGGCCACGCCCACGTCCGCCAGGTCGCCCACGATGGGGATGAAGCTGGCCACCGCCAGCACGTTGTCCATCACCGCGGTGATCGCGCCGACGCTCCAGGTGATCAGGAAGAACAACGTGGTGAGGTTGCCGCGGGTGGCCTGGACCATGCTTTCGGCGATGTGCTCGGTGACCCCTACGTACTGCAAGGTGCCGGCGGAGGCAAACAGGAGCATAAAGAAGACCAGCGTCCACCAGTCGACCCGGGTTTCCACTAGCCGCTTGGCGTGGCGCCGCTCGATGAAAAGGACGATGCCCGCAGCCAGCATGGCCACGCCGATGAGCATGATGTTGTGCTCAAGACCCAGCCACGCCTCGATGTTCTTGTGCAGCAAGAGTCCGGCGATGGTTCCCACGAACAAAAGGCTCGGCACCAGGATGTCACCCCCGGACTCGTGGGACGCCGTAGCCGCCCGCTCCTTGATGGCCGCCTGCAACTGCGCCATGGGCTTGCGGAAGTACCAGAAGGACAACACGACGGTCACAACCCAGGCTACGACAGAGATGGGCGTCGCCCAGCGCAGGAAGTCAGGGAAGGAGAGTCCGGCCCGCAGCGCGATGAGGACGCCGATGGGGTTGCCCACCACGGTGGCGCTGCTGCCGATGTTGGTGGCAAACACCACCATGATGATGTAGGGTACCGGCGACAGGCCGTAATGCTTGGCGATGCGCATGGTGATGGCCGCCATGAACAGGATGGAGGTGACCTCATCGACCAGGGCCGCGGAGATGAAGGACAACCCCATGAGGGCCACCATCAAGGTGACGGCCCCCTTGTTGATGGAGGGCAGCACCCGGTCCAGCACCCGGGCGAAGAAGTCCTTCTCCTCTAGATACCCGATGACGATCATCATGCCGATGAGGAACATGATGACGTCCAAGCTGGCAAACTCGATGAAATGTTCCACATCCAGCATGCCCGATGCGAACAGAAGGGCGATGCCGGTAAGGGCGAAAGCCAAGCGGAATTCCCAGAAGAACAGCGTACCAAAGATGAACCCGGAGAAGATGGTCGTCGCCAGCACCTGCTGTCCCGTGAACCCGGTCAACGACGTGATCAGAGCGACTGCGCCTACGAGCAGGATATACGCGATGACCTTGTTCATGTCGTCGTCACCTAAAGGGTGACCGTCACCTCCCTGAACGGTGCGTTATGCAGTTGTAGTGCCAATACAGACAACGGGGGACACAGACCCACCTTACGAAAACGCAGGCAGGCGAGCCGCCTGGCTCCGGGCGGCGGGGCAACATTGCCCAACCGCCCGGAGCCTAGGCCATTCTTTAGAACGCCGCCAAAAGCCACTGGGGCGCCACTTGGACCGCGCTCACGATCTGCACGACCGTGTCCGGGAACAGCCCCAACACCAGGGTGCCTGCCAAGCCGATGACGGCGGCCCAGCGCAAACCCGCCGGCGCGGGCAGAGGCTCTTTGTCCTCGGCCTCCGTCAGGTACATAGTGCGCACGACGCCCCAGTAGTACGGGATCGAGATGATGCTGTTGATCATCATCACGACCGCCAGCCACGTCAGGTCCGCCGCCACCGCGGCCTGGATCAGGTAGAACTTGCCAAAGAAGCCGGCGGTGGGCGGAATGCCGATCAAGCTCAGGAGGAAGATGGTCAGCGCCAGGGCGAACAGCGGCGCCCGCTGGCTCAGGCCCCGGAAATCCCGGATTTCCTCGGTGGGGTGCCGCCGTCCCAACAGGATGACCACGGCAAACGCGCCGATGGTCATGAACGCATAGGCGATCAGGTAGTAAATCATGGCGGAAACGGCCCGGTCGGAAGCCACCGCCAGCCCGACCATGATGTAGCCGGCCTGGGCCACCGCCGAGTAGGCCAGCATGCGCCGCATGTTGGTCTGGAGGATGGCGGTGATGTTGCCCACGGTCATGGAGATGACCGCGAGCACGATGAAGACCGTCGTCCACTCCGCCTGCAGGGCAGGCAGGCCCACCAAGAAAACACGCAGCGCCGCAGCGAAGGCCGCCGCCTCACTGGCCGTGATTAGGAAGGCGGCCACCGGCGCTGGCGAACCGTGGTACACGTCGGGCGCCCACATGTGGAAGGGCACGGCCGCCATCTTGACGCCGAAACCGGCGATGAGGAACATCATCCCCGCCACCAGGACCGGCGCCATGGCGCTGTTTGCGCGTAAGGCAGCGGCGATGTCCTGCAGGTGCAGGCTCCCGGCCACGCCAAACAACAGCGACATGCCGAACAACACGATGCCGCTCGAGATGGCCCCGATGAGGATGTACTTGAGCGACGCCTCGGTGGACTTGGGATTGCGGCGCAGCATCCCCGCCAGGCTGTAGGACGCGAGCGACAGGCACTCCAGCCCCAAGTAGATGGTGAGAAGATTCAAGGAGCCGGCCATGAACATCATGCCCACCGTGGCCAGCAGGATCAAGATGTAGAACTCCCCGGCCTGGATGCCGTTGCGCGCCACGTAGTCCATGGACAGCAGTACGGTCAACGCGGCGACCACCAGGAAGATGGCCTTGAACAGGTTGGCAAACCCGTCCACCATCACCGTGCGGCTCCAGATCTCCGCCGTGGTGCCCCAAACCCGGGTGTACAACGCAACGCCTGCCGCGACGATCCCCAGCAGGGCCAGGACGCCCGGGACGCGGGCGCCGCGCGTCGCCAGCCCGGCCGTGAGCACGATGACGCCGGCCACCGCGAGGATGATCTCCGGCAAGATCAACTGCAGACTGCCGTCGACAGGCATCGCTCTCACATCCCTCCGAGCCTGGCCGCGAGCACAGCGATGGGCTCGTTAAAGAGCCGCAGGGCAATGCCAGGCAGGATGCCGAGCAGCACGATGCAGACCATCAGCGGCGCGGCCACCACCAGCTCGCGGCCGGAGATGTCGGGCAACGGCTCGCCACTGGGCTGGCCCATCAGCACCCGCTGCATCATCCAGAGGTGATACCCCGCCGTGGTGACCAAACCGAGGGCCGCGGCAAGGATGACCAGCGTCGTGTAAACGGGGAACGACCCCACGAAGGTGAAGAACTCGCCGGGGAAACCCGCCATGCCGGGCAGGCCCAGGTTGGCGAAGGCCGCAAAGGCCGTCACCGAGGCGGCAACCGGGATCCTGCTGAACAGGCCGCTCATCTGGTCCATCATGCGGGTGTGCGTGCGGTCGTAGATGACGCTGGCCACCACGAAGAACAACAGCGGCGAGATGATCCCGTGCGACACGTTGACGAACATGGCGCCGTTCAGGGACATGGGGGTCATGGCCGCCACGCCCAGGATGACGTAGCCCATGTGGCTAATGGAGGAGTAAGCCACCAGCTTCTTCATGTCCGTTTGGGCCATGGCCGCCAGCGCCCCGTAGATGATGCCGATGATGCCCAGCACCGCCAGGACCGGCGAGAAGGCCTGCGCGGCGTCGGGGAACGTGGGCAGCATGAACCGGAAGAACCCGTACGTGCCGGTCTTGAGCAAGATGCCTGCCAGGATCATGGAGCCGCCGGTGGGCGCCTCCACGTGTGCGTCAGGCAGCCAGGTGTGGAAGGGGAAGATGGGCACCTTCACCGCGAAACCGGCAAAGAAGGCTAGGAAGATCCACCACTGCAAGGTGGGGGAGAGGTTGGCCCGTTCGGCCAGGACCAGCACGTCGAAGGTGCGCAGCCCCGAGCCCAGGTACAGCGCCAGGATGCCGACCAGCATGATGGCGCTTCCCAACAGCGTGTAGATGAAGAACTT
>DATCKT010000159.1:0-2035 GCA_036562195.1 Limnochordales bacterium | reverse complement strand
GCGGCACACCATCTCGCGGTCGGCTTCCGGGGACGCCTCGTTGATGCGGTCCCCCAGCTCCACCACGCAGGCGACATTCTGTTCCGCAAACGTCTCAAGCACCCGCTCCAGCAGGCGCTGCGTGTCAGGCCAGTTCTCCGCCGTCGCGTGGATGTCGGTCACGACGCCGATGCGAACCACTTGCCCCCGGCCGGAACCCATCTCGATCCCTCGGCTCATCCCGCCCGCCGCAAGTCAGGGCCTCCACGGCCGCCGCCGGCCCGCGTCGAAAGTTGGGCCCGCCGCGGCCGCGCCGCCCCGCTCCAGCGGCACCGCCAGGCGCACTGCTTGGCCCACAGCGCCCGTGCCACGCGCATGGCCAGCGGTGCCGCCGGGGCGGGCCCGCCGGCGGGCGAGCCCTACTGCCTACTGAAGCTCCGCCAACACCGCCCGCAGCGTCTCGACGATGCGATCGGCTTCGGCGGTGGTGAGCACCAGCGGCGGCGCGATGGTGATGCAGTTGCCCAGGCCCGCCGCGACGCCGCCGGAGCGCCCCACGATGACGCCCCGCTCCTGGCAGCCCCGCACGACAGCCGCCATGCGTTGGCCGTCCAGCGGCTGCTTCGATTCCTTCTCGGCCACCAGTTCCACAGCAGCGATGAGCCCCTTGCCCCGCACATCCCCCACCAGCGGCAGCTCCCGCAGGGTTTCCAGACCGGCCAAAAGGTGCGCCCCTACCCGCGCGGCGTTGGCCGGCAGGTCTTCCCGCTCCATGATCTCGATGGTCTTTATCCCGGCCGCGCACGCCGCCGCGTGCCCGCCCCACGTGTTGACCTGCACCGCCTCCCGGCCTTCGTGGGGCTCGCCCAGGAACGCCTGGAACACCTCCTCGGTCGTCAGTACCGCCCCCAAGGGCTGATAGCCGCTGGTGAGGCCCTTAGCGACCGTGATTATGTCCGGCTCCAGGCCGTAGTGCTCGTAGGCGAACCACTTGCCGGTGCGGCCAAAGCCGTTGATGACCTCATCCAGAATGAGCAGCACGCCGTAGCGCCGGCAGATGTCCTGCACCGCCCGCCAGTACTCCGGCGACGGCACCAGCACGCCAATGCCGCTCTGGATAGGCTCCATCACCACCGCAGCCACCGTCTCCGGCCCCTCGGCCAGGATCACATGTTCCAGCAGCCGGGCCGCGGCCATCTCCGAGGCCAGGCCCTCCAGGCCAAAGGGGCACCGGTACGGGTACGGCGGCGGCACGTGCACAAACCCGTCGCCGTACGGCCCGAAGCGGCGCTTGCGCTCGGGAATGCCGCCGACGCCCAGCGTCGCCAGGCTGGTCCCGTGGTACGCGAAATACCGGCCGATGAACTTGTAGCGCGGCTCGTTGGGGCGCACCTGCCGCTGGTACTGGCGGGCCAGCTTCATGGCGGCTTCGTTGGCCTCCGTGCCGCTGTTGACAAAGTACACGTGGTTCAGGCGGCCGCCCGTGAGCTCCGCCAGCTTGTCCGCCAGCTCCGCCGCGGGCCGGTTGATCTGCAGGTGGGGGTAGTAGGGCAGCTCCAGCAGCTGCTCGTAAACCGCGTCGGCGATCTCCCGCCGCCCATAGCCCACGTTGACGCACCACAGCCCGGCCATCGCATCCAGGTACTCGCGCCCTTGCGCGTCCACGATGGTGGAGCCGTAGGCCCGCTCCACAACCATCAGCGGCTTGCGGTCCAGCCCCTTGTGCTGGATCATGGGATGCCATACGTGATCGAGGTCCAGCTTGACGACTTCCTGCGCGGTCTTGCCGCTCACGTCCGTTCACCCCCGTTGGACCTGATGATTCACCTTCCGGATGGCGGTTCCTTGGTGCCGCGCGCAACCTTGCATACGGCGTACACGGCCCACGTGCGCGCCACCATCTTGTCGACAAGGAGTTCCTCGAGAAACCGCTTCCGTCCCGCCGCGCCCATGGCGCGCGCCCGGTCGGGGTCCGCGAGCGCTTCCTCCAGCGCCCGGGCCAGCGCCGCCGGGTCGTCCGGCGGTACAAGCCAACCCTCGACACCCTGCCGGATCA
>DATCKT010000371.1:0-1983 GCA_036562195.1 Limnochordales bacterium | reverse complement strand
AGCTGCGCGGTGTCCTGGTACAGCTTGGCGTAGTCCAACAGCCCCCGCCGGACCGGCTCGCGCCCAAGGAAGATGTTCTCGGCCACCGTCCGGTACGGCAGCAGGTTGAACTCCTGGTAGATGATGCTGATGCCTTTTTGCTGGGCTTCCCAGGGATGCGAGAACGAAATGGGCTGGCCCTCAAAAAGAAGGGTGCCTTCGTCGGGGGCGTAGGCGCCGCTGAGGATCTTCATCAAAGTGGATTTGCCCGCGCCGTTCTCGCCGACCAGCGCGTGCACCTCGCCGGCCCGGACGTCGAAGGACACGCCGTCCAGCGCCACGACGCCCGGAAACCGCTTGGTGATGCCTTTCATTTCGAGGATGGGTGGACCGTCCCACCGGCCCCGCTGTGCACTGGTCGTGTCCGCCGCCATCCATCCGGCCCCCGTCCGCGGATTCCCCGTTACCCGAAGCTGACGCAAGTGCCGCTGGCCCAGGTCGCTCCCGAGCGCCGTCACCCGGGCCGCCCGACGCTTCATCCGCCAGACCGCCGCCGGGCGCTGCCTCAAGGGCGCCGCGCTTCAACCGGCCAGCAGCCGCCGCAGGAAGAGCAGGCCTTCCCGGGCGATGCTGTCCTGGTCCGGTGCGATGGGCCGCCACAGGCAGACCGCCTGGGCGATGGTGCGCACCTTGGGTGTAAAGGACTCGATCACGACCGGGCCGGAGTACCCGATCTCCCGCAGCGCGCCCGCGATGGCTTCCCAAGCCACCTGGCCGGTGCCGGGGATGCCCCGGTCGTTTTCGCACGCGTGGAAGTGATACAGCCGATCGCCCGCCAGGCGCACCGCGTCAGCCGAGCTTTTCTCTTCGATGTGCATGTGGAAGGTATCGAGGTGCAGGCCCACCGCCGGGTGGCCCACCTCGGCCAGGAAGTCCATCCCTTGCTGGGCCGTGTTGATCATGTCGGTTTCGAAGCGGTTGAGGGGTTCAAGGGCAAGACGGACGCCCCGCTCGGCCGCGTAGTCGGCCAGCTCCCGCAAGGCCGTGGCGGCCCGCCGGCGTTCGGCCCGGCGCTCATCATCCGGCAACAGGCGGGCTTTGCCGGTCTGGGAGTACATGGGCCCGCAGACCAAGCCGGCACCCACGACGGCCGCGGCGTCGATGAGCTGCCGGATGTAGGCGATGCCGCCTGCGCGGGCCGCAGGGTCGGCGCTGGAGATGTCGCGGCCGGGGCCGAAGGCGCCGCACACGACAGGATCCAGCCCCCGGGCGGCCAGCATGTCCCGCACCCGCGGGAAGTCGATCAACGCCGGGTCTTCGCACGCCAGTTCCAGCACCCGAAAGCCCAGCTGCGCCGCCTTGTCGGCCAAGGGCTCCACGTGGGCGGTGGTCAACGGCGATTCCCACACGAACGTGTTGACTCCCAAACGCATGGCACCCGCCTCCCCGGTGCCCAGCGGCGGTGTCCCGGCGGCCGGCGGTTGCGCAGCCGTCCCCGGGCCGCCCAGCGGCGGTTTCGTAATCGATTACCGATTGTTTCTGCAGAACCTTCCGAGATCCTCTTTGAATACTAACATTATGTGCACTATCAAAGATAGCGCTTGACTGTAATCGATTGCCTACTTTGAAGGGCGCGCGCAGGACTTTGCCTGCGGGCCAGCGAAGCATTTTTTCAACAAGAATAACAATCTTGGCAGGTGATGGCGGATGGAGAGCACGCGGCGCGTCGTCCGCTACGGCATGGTGGGCGGCGGGCCGGGCGCGTTTATCGGCGAGGTGCACCGCAAGGCGGCCGCCCTTGACGGGGAGCTGGTGCTGGTGGCCGGGGCGTTTTCCTCGGACCCGGCCAAATCCCGGGCCCACGGCGCCGCGCTAGGCTTGCCGCCCGACCGGGTGTACGGCTCGTGGCAGGAGATGCTGGAGCGGGAAAGCGCCCTGCCGCCCGACCAGCGCATGGAGATGGTGGCCATCGTCACGCCCAACCATCTCCACTACGAGATCGCC
>DATCKT010000366.1:0-1708 GCA_036562195.1 Limnochordales bacterium | reverse complement strand
CGGGCGCATCTGGTTCCGCACACGCGAAGGGGCGGGCACCACCTTCTACATCCAGCTGCCCGTGGCCGGCGGCGCACCAGCGGGAGACGATCCCCCGGGCCACGACTCGCTGAGCAACTACTTGGAGTGAAAACCAGTGCCGGACGGGGTGCTGGTCCCCCGCCGGGGTGACGCGGCCGGCGCGCGGCCACCGGGGACGACCTGTACGGGGCGCGCACCCGCCGGTCCAGCTGGTTCAAGCCTGGCGGACGCCGCCGTCGCCTGACCGCATATACCGCGTGCTGTACGAGGAACGGGGCGTCGCCCTGTGGTAAGGTAATCGTACCGAACAAGACTGTACTGGGGAGGTTGCGGCATGGCGCGCAGGACGGCCGCGAACGAAAACGGCGTGAAGGCTTTTTGGGACGTGGAAGACCTGGTGGGCCAGGTCACGAAGAACGAGCGCGGAGAAGTGATTCAGGTCCGGCGGACGGAAAAGTCGGGGCGCGCCTACGTGGACGTGCGGGTGTTTTTCCCGGGCAACGACGGCGAGATGCTGCCGGGCAAGGGCATCGCTCTCCCGGTGGAGCTGGCCGATGAGGTGGCCGGGCTGATTCTGCAGGCGACGGAGGCGGCGCGCAACTGACGCCGGCCTAGCGGCGAACCTCCCTCTCCTGGTCCGGCCCGGTGCGCACCAGGCGTACGACAGCGACTTCGGGCGGGCAGAAGAGCCGCGCCCGCAGCCCCGCGGTGCCGATGCCCCGGGTGACGAACATCCGGGTGGCACCCCGCTGAAACAGGCCGGCGCCGAAACGGCCGCGCCGGGTGTTGGTGAACACGGGCACACCGCCTGGCAGGCAGATCTGGCCGCCATGGGTATGGCCGGCCAGCACCAGGTCGACGCCGGCTCGGCTGGCGGCATCCAAGATGTCGGGGGAGTGGGCGACCAATAGCAGCGGTTCCCTGGCCCCGGGCGCCGACGGAGGCACGTCGGCCAACGCCTGGGCCAGGTCGTCCCGGCCGCTATGGGGGTCGTCAACCCCGGCGATGCGCAGGCGCCGGCCGCGGTGATGGATGACCGCACCCCTGTTGATCAGCATGCGCACGCCGGCCCGCGTCAGGTCGCGGACGAGGGCCTGGGTGTTGATGGGCGGCCGGTGGTCGTGGTTGCCTAGAACCCCGTACACTTGCCGATCCCGCCCCAGTTCCATCAGGAGCGGGATCAGCACTGTGGCGCCGCCGGGGCCGCCGAGGAAATCGCCGGTAACGACCAGCACCTGGCCCGGCAAGGTGCGCACGGCCCGGATAAGCTCCTGCTCCTGGGGGCCATATCCCCGCAAATGTAGGTCGGACACGTGGATGAGGGTAAATCCGTCCAGCTCGGCGGGCAGACCCGCCACAGGTACGTCAACACGGGTGATGGTGAGGGACTCCGCTTCGAGCCGGGCCCGCACCAAGAGGTAGGCGCCGGCCAGCGCCGCCGCCAGCCAGATCCAGTAGGACACGGGCACTCGCCGCCCTTCGGGCGCCGGCCGCGCGACCTGCCGCCGGCGCAATGTTGGTGCACACCTACAGCGCGGAGCGCGCTGTTTCCTGCCCGGGGCGCGCGAATGACGCCTGCGGGGGTCCGGCACACCCGGTTCTAGCGGGCGTGCTGTTCAAACCACTGTTCGAATAGGCGGTCAAAGTCAGCCGGCGGCAGGCGGGTGCCGTAGATGTAGTTCTGGGT
>DATCKT010000363.1:0-4151 GCA_036562195.1 Limnochordales bacterium | reverse complement strand
GCCCAGCAAAGAGCACCCAGTGCAAGAAACGGGAGAAAACATACTGTAAAGTAGCTTTTTGCTGGATCTCATCGAAATCCTTTCGGTCGAGCAGGGTTGTAGCGAATACGTCGACGGCGGGCGACTGTACTCCACGGTGGCAGGCGCGCTAATGTTTGCGGACCGCCACCGCTGGTACCGCATCGGCAAGATGACGAGCCAGCGGGTCTATTGAACAAACCCCGGCTCCTGTGAAGAATTCCTGACCGGAGGACACACAGACGTTGGAGAGCCGGGGACCGGCCGACGGCCGGTCCCTTGTGGTTCCCCCGGACATCTATCGAGCCTTGACTCAATGAGCGCGACTGTCCGGGTTCAGACCGGCACGGCCGCGCCACATCGGGTAGCCCCGGCGCTCGTATACGGGTCGGGGGCAGGGGACCAGCTCTGCCCCTCGCCTGCCGCTACAGCACCTTGACGACAAACGCAACGGTCATGCCCATGGCCACGATGAACTTCACGACCAGGGAGCCCAGCGTGCCTACGAGGCCTCCCCAGCCAGCCCGGACCGATTCAGGCAGCGTTCGCCCGGCCAGCAGTTCCCCCACCAGCGCGCCGAGAAACGGCCCGAGCACCAGGCCCACCGGCAGGAAGAACAGCCCGACCAGCGCGCCGATGACGGCGCCCCACGCGCCGGCCTTGCCCGCGCCGTAGCGCCGGGCCCCCCAAACCCGGCCCAGGTGGTCGGCGGCTTCCGCGGCCACGGTGACCAGGAAGAGCCAGCCCAGGAAGGACCCATCGACCCGCTCGAACCCGTCCACCAGCGCAAAGCCCAGCGCCGCGAGCCAGATCAACGGCAGCCCCGGCAGCACCGGCACGACGGTTCCTAAGGCGCCCACCACCATGAGGAGCACAGCGGCACCAAATGACACCCATTCCCAAACGCCCAAAGCGCCGACCTCCATCCCCTTCTCGCCAGCCGCATACGAACCGGTTTCGAAAGCGGCATCGCCTCGATCGTAGTAACTTTACCACATCCTGCAAGGCGCCGCGCTGAACTCACAAGGTCGCCGAGGCGTTGTCCGCAACCGCCGGCGGGTGGACCCCGGAGCTTGAGGCGGCAGCGGCCTGAGGCGGGATGCCCCCGAGCTGTGCGCAGGAACTCCATTTCTCGCCATCCAAATTGAGTACCAAGCAAGGCCGGGCAGGTGAGACCATGGGTACCGCCGCAGCCGCGAAACCCCGCCTCGTGCTGGACATCGGCACCCACAAGGTCCTGGGCCTAGCGGTCCGGGACAGGCTCGAGGATGAGCCCGCCGGCGTGGAAGTGCTCGCTTCGTGCTTCCTGCGGCACCAGGGGCGGGCTATGCGGGACGGGCAGGTCCACGACGTCCCGGCGGTCGGCCGCACGCTGCGCCGGGTCAAGGAAACGCTGGAGGACGCCGTGGGCGTCGCGTTCACGGAGGCCCACGTAGCCGCCGCCGGGCGCGCCCTGCACACCATGCGCGGCCTGGCCGAAGAAATCCACCCCCGCCACGAGGTCGTCACCGAAGAGCTCAACCGTCTACTGGAGTGGGAGGCCGTGGCCGACGCCCAGCAGCGGCTCCTGGCCTCCCTGCCCAAGGACCAGCAGCGGCTCGGTTTCTACTGCATCGCCCACACCCCTACCAGCTACTGGCTGGACGGCGAGCCCATCGGCCGGCTGGTGGGCCAGCGGGGCCGCCACTGGGCCGTTGAGGTGCTAGCCACCTTCCTTCCCGGCGCCGTGGTGGATTCCCTCGAGGGGGCCCTGGCCCACGCGGGCCTTGAGATGGCTGGGCTGACGCTGGAGCCCATCGCCGTCCTGGAAGCCCTTGTGCCCGACACCCTGCGCCATCTGAATTTGGTGCTCATCGACGTGGGCGCGGGCACGTCCGACATCGCCGTGACCGGCGACGGGACGGTGCAAGCCTTTGCCATGGTACCCGAAGCCGGCGACGCCATCACCGAGGCCATCGCCCGGGAACTGCTTTTGGACTTTGCCGTGGCCGAACAGGCCAAGCGGCAGGTCGCGGCGGGCGGCAGCGCCATCGTCGAAAACGTGCTGGGCGAGGCTGTGGAGCTCACGGTCCCGCTGCTCTTGGAGATTACGAAACCCGCGACGGAGCGCCTGGCCGCCCGCATCGCCGGCGAGATCCGCCAGTGGCTCCCCTCGCCTCCCGCTGCGGTGCTGATGGTAGGCGGCGGCAGCCAGACGCCGGGACTGGTGCCGGCCTTGGCCGCCGCCTTGGACCTGCCGCCGCAGCGCATCTCCGTCCGGGACCGGCGGGCCGTGCGGGCGGCCGCCGGCGCCGAGCACCTGCAAGGGCCCGATGTGGTAACCGCCCTGGGCATTGCCCTGGCCGGCGCGCGGGGCAGCCACATGCCGCCGGTGCGGGTGCGGGTGGATGGACGGCCGGTCTGCCTGTTCGTGCCGGACCGCTGCACGGTGCGGGAAGCGGCCCGCATCGCCGGGCTTCCCCTGCAGCGGCTGACCGGCCGCCTGGGCAGCGGCCTGACCTTGACCGTTAACGGTGAGCTGAGGGTGATCCCGGGCAGCCGGGGTACGGCGGCCGCGGTGCACGTCAACGGCGTGCCGGCTTCCCTGGACACGGTGCTCAAGAATCAGGACGAGGTGCAGCTAGGCGAGGCCCGCGACGGTGAGCCGGCCGCCGTGACCGTGCGGGAGCTGGTAGACGAGTGGCTGGCGCAGCAAGCCGCTGCCGGAGCGGGCACTCGCGTCCGCATTCAGGTGGAAAACACCTGGCAGGACTTGCCCGTCCTGGTACGCCGCAACGGCCGGGCGGTGGGTCTAGACGAGCAGGTCCAGGACCGGGACACGCTGGAGATCCGGTTTCCCCGCACCGCGGCGGAACTCGTGGAAGCCCTCGGCCGCCGCATGCCCGCCACGGAAGTGCGCTGCACGGTCAACGGCACACCCGTTGCGTGCAGCTCCGGCGCCGCCCTGCTGCGCAACGGCGAACCCGCTGGCCCCGACACCCCGGTGCGGGACGGCGATCGCTGGGACTGGGAACCCGGCCGTTCGGTCACCGTTAGGGAAGCGGTCAAGCAGTGCGGCGTGGCCACGGTGTGGACGCTGCGTGTGACCCTCAACGGAAACCCGGTGGCCGTCTCGGCGCCGGCGGAGATTCGCCGCAACGGCGCGCCGGTTTCCCTTGACGATGTGCTGGCCGACGGCGATCGCCTAGAGGTCGCCGGTCCCGGGACGATCCCGCTGTACCAGCTCTTACCCTACGCCGGCATCGGCCATGAGGCGGTCAGCCAGGGACGCCGCCTGCTCCTTCAGATCGGCGGCCATCCAGCGGGATACACCGAGCCTGTCCGCGACGGGGACGAGGTCATCATCCGGTTTGTGGACGAAAGAGAGGACGCGGTGTCCGGCCCGGCGGCACGAGCGGAAGCCGCGTCCTGGCCGGAGGACCGGCGCATGTTCAGCCCGCCGCCGGACGGCTTTGGCACCGGCGGAGGAGATCAGTAACGGCTCCGGGCGCCGGGAGGAGGCTCTCGAGGCACTTCCAGGCACCCGCGAGCGCCTTCTCCCGCCCTGGCCGCGCGGCGGAACGTCTGGTCATTGGCGTTCCTTCAGCGCAGGTACACGGGGTTGGTAAACACCCACGGCCGCCACTGGCCCCGGTGCCAAAGCTGCGCCTCCACCCGGTAGACGCCGGGTTCGGTGACCCGGTGCTCCATGCTCTCCCCCTCGGTCTCGGCCAGCACGCCATCGGGCGTTCGGAGGATGAGGCGGCAGCGCACGGGCGCCTGCACCCGCAGGCGGACACCGGTTTCAACGGAGAGCATGCCGCCCATGGGCGCTTGGCGCGAACCCCGCTCGGCGAAGAAGCGGAACCCCGTCGCATCGTGCAGCGCGTCGTTGGCCGCGTAGGCTCGTCCGGCCCCCAGCGCCTCCAGCACCAAGTCCCGGTCCATGTCCACGTCGCCCCGCCAACCCCCGGCGATCAGGATGTGGGTGCGCACGGTGCGGAACATGCGCCGGTACGAATAGAGGATGCCGTGGGCGTCCTGCGACCCGATCCCCACCACCCGCCGGCCTTGAGCCCAAGCGGCGCGCAGGAGGTCGTCCCAGCGCGCCAGCGTTTCCGGGAAGGGACCGTCCACCGTCCGCCCCGGATCGA
>DATCKT010000362.1:0-4521 GCA_036562195.1 Limnochordales bacterium | reverse complement strand
CTCTGGGGTCGGCGGACTTCCGCCTACTCCTCCCCATCCTCGCATTTGTCGGGTACGATTTTAGCCAAGGCGCCAGACAATGTCAACCGCTCGCCTGGGATGGCAACGCGCGACCCCGCCGGCGCCGGCATACACATGCAGCGGGAGGCGGGCGGGGCCCATGGGCGAAGGCACGGTGATCCTGCTGCTCATCCTCGCGGCAGGTCTATTGGGTGGCAACGAACTGGTTTCGGTGTCGGCGGCGGTGATGCTGCTGCTGCAGGCCGTGGGCTGGAGCTACGGCTTCCGGTTTCTGGAGGAGCATGGCATCGAACTGGGCGTCATGTTCCTGCTTTTGGGGCTCCTGCTGCCTTTCGCCACCGAAAAGGTGGGTCTGGCGGCCACGGTATCAAGTATCACTAAACCCGCCGGTGTGATCGCCGTAGTGGTGGGCACCCTAGCAGCCTATCTCGCCGCCCAGGGCGTGGCCATGCTGCGGGTGCATCCAGAAGTGCTGGTGGGCCTTGTGATCGGCTCCGTCATCGGCGTTTACTTTCTCGGCGGCATCCCGGCCGGTCCACTGGTGGCCGCCGGAATCGCAGCTACGCTTTACCGCCTGGTGCAACGCTGACGGGACTGCGAAACAAATCCAATTTCGGTTTCTTCGCGATTCCGCTTGGATGCGCGATCCCGGTGCGACAACTCACAGCGCGTCGAACCGCCTCCCCTACGCCGATTGACGTATCCTGGGAATTTTAGTACTCTTTCCTTGGATGCCAATGCCTGCCAGGCGGCCGGGGAGGTGACAAACGATGAAGTCCACCGGCATTGTACGAAAAGTTGACGAGCTGGGGCGGGTTGTCATCCCCATCGAGCTGAGGCGTACCCTGCAGATCGAGCAGAAGGACGCGCTCGAGATCTACGTTGACGGTGAGATGATCATCCTGAAAAAATACCAGCCGGCCTGCGTTTTCTGCGGGAACGCGAGCAACATCCGGCGCTTCCGCGACAAGAACATCTGCGTGAACTGCCTAAAGGAGATGCAGCAGTTGGCGCTGGATTCGCCGGCCTAGCGGTGCAGCGGATCGTCGGGGACGTCACTGGCCGGCGGGCGGGGATCAAAGGACGATGCCTTGCCCGCCGGGATGCTCATCGCCACCTGGTATACGACGCGGCGGGGCAGCCCCAGCTGGGCCGCCACCGCCCGCACGGCGGCCTTCTTGTCCAAGCCATCCCGCATGCACGCCAGCACCCGCTCCACCACCTCTTCGCCGCTGGCCGCCATCGCCGGTGCGGTATCCCCGGAAGCCGCACCGGCCACCAGGATGACGAATTCGCCTTGGGGCGTGCGATCTTGCCACAGTTGCGCCAGCCGGGACAGGGTGTCCCGCTGCCACTCCTCGTGCACCTTCGTGAGCTCCCGGGCGATACACGCCGGCCGATCGCCCAAGACCGCCAGCATGTCGGCCAGGACCTCCCGCAGCCGGTGAGGGGCCTCGTAGAAGACGAGCGTCCGCGGGTCACGGGCGAGCGTTTCCAAGTGGGCCCGGCGCTGGCGCGACTGGCGGGGAAGGAAGCCTTCGAAGGCAAAGCGCTCCGCGGGCAGCCCGGATCCAACCAGGGCCGTAATCAGCGCCGTCGGTCCAGGGATCACCGTGACGGGCACGCCGGCGTCTACCGCAGCGCGCACTAGGCCGGCACCCGGGTCTTGGATGCCCGGCATGCCCGCGTCGGAAACCAGGGCCACCGACTCGCCCGCCAGCAGCCGCCGGAGGATCTCCGGGGTGCGGCGGGCCTCGTTGTGCTCGTGCAGGCTGATGAGGGGCGTCTCAATCCCGTAATGGCTCAGCAGCTTCCGGGTGTGACGGGTGTCCTCCGCCGCGATGAGGGACACCTCGCGCAGGACGCGCAGCGCCCGCAGGGTGATGTCCTCCAGGTTGCCGATGGGCGTGCCGCACACGTACAAGTGTCCCGGTGACGCCATGGCGGCCCCTTAGCCCGCCTCCTCGTCCGCCTGCGGCGGCCGGTGAGGCCTGCGTCGCCGCCGGGGACGGCGGCGGCGCGACCGGGACCGGGCTTTGCCGGTGCCGGGTGGGCCTCCGGCTGCTCCCGCGGCCAGGGTGCCGTCATCGCCTGGCACCGCGTCTTCACCTGGCTGCCCGTCGGCGTCGGGGACGTCACCGGACGGCGCGCCGAAATCCCAGTCTGGGAGAATCTCCGCCAGCGGGGCGGCCAGGTATCCGGCGGGCGTCCCGCTCTCCCCCGCGTCCGCCGCGCCCGCGCCGGCGGCCATGTGCGCCGCGCCGCTCTCTCCATAGGCGGCGCCGTTGACTTCAGCTGCCGCGCCGTTCCCCGGGGCGGCGTCCTCTAGCGCGTCTTCCCGGACGGATCCTTCGCGGGTGGCGCCCTCGTCCCCGGGAGCCGTGCCGTTCCTCCCGGCGGCGCCGTTTTTCTGCGCCAGCTTGCCGGTGAGCACCACGGCTTCGCCGGTTTCCAGCTGCCGCAAGGAAACCAGCACCGGCCGCCCCTCGCCCAGGCTGACGGCGACGCTCTCCCGGGCGACCAGCACCTCCACCACCTGGCCGGTGCCTTTCGGCGTGCGCACCATGGCTCCCACTTCCGGCAGCTCCTCCCGGATACGCCGGTAGGTGTCGGCCTCAAACTTCAAGCAGCACTTTAGCCGCCCACACTGGCCGGTCAGCTTGGATGGGTTCAGGGACAGCTCCTGATCCTTGGCCATGCGGATGGACACGGGCGCAAACTCGCCCAGCCACGTGGTGCAGCACAGGTTGCGCCCGCAGACGCCGATGCCGCCCACTTCCTTGGCCTGGTCCCGCACGCCGATCTGGCGCATTTCGATGCGGCAGCCGAACCGGCTGGCCAAATCCTTGACCAGCTCGCGGAAGTCGACCCGCTCCTCGGCCACGAAGAAAAAGGTCAACCGGTTCCGGTCGAAGGTGTACTCCGCGTTGACCAGCTTCATGGGCAGGTTGCGGGCGGCGATGCGCTCCTTGGCGAAGGCTTCCGCCTCCCGCTCGCCTTCCCGGTTGGCCAAAAGCCGCTCCCGGTCGGCTGGCTCCAGCCGCCGGATCACCCGCCGTACGGGCTGGACGACGTCGCTCAGGGGCACGTCTTTGGGCGGGATGACCACCTCGCCGCACTCCGTGCCCGCCGCCGTCTCCACCAGCACCTGGTCGCCAACGGAAACCTCCAGCTCTCCTGGTGTGAAGTAATATATCTTACCGGCCCGCTTGAAGCGGACGCCGACAATGCGCACCATCTCCTCCATGCGGAGGCTCACCCTTTCTGCCCGGCGGCCGACCGCCCCAGTGCCGCCAGGTCCAAGAACAGCACATCCGCCGCCGTGCGCAGGCCCACGTTTTGCTGCACCTGCCGCCGGAACGCCAGGAGCGCCTCCAGGGCCGCCAACACCGTCTCCTCCGACGCCCGCTGGGCCCGGCGCATCAGGTCCTCAGCGCGGTCCACATTGACCAGCCACGGGAACGCCGGGCGCGAAGGCCCGGCATCTTGAGCGGACGGGCCGGCGGGCACGGCACCGCCTACCACGCAGCGGGACACGAGCAGGTCCCGCAGCCACAACTGCACCAAGTCCAGCGTCTCTAAAAGCTCGTCCCGGCGGTCGTGCCATGCTTGGGCCCGCTCCAGCGCCGCAGCCGGCCCGCCGCTCCACAGCGCGTCCCACAGGGCGACGGCCTGGTCCCGCCGCTCCCGCAGTTCCTCCGGGGTCCAACGGGTGGCCTGCCAGATGCTGCCGTCCCCCAGGGCGGCGCCCAACTCCGCCGCGTCGCCGTAAGCGAACCGCTCCCGCAGGATCGCCGCGGCCACGTCCCGGGGCAGGCGGCCGAAGCGCACCGGCACACAGCGAGACAAGACCGTGGGCAGAAGCGGCGTCGTCTGGTGGGCGATCAGGATAAAGAGCGTGCTGCCCGGCGGCTCTTCCAACACCTTCAAGAGCGCGTTCTGCGCCGCCTCGCCCGCCGCCTCCGCCGGTTCGACCAAAAACACTTGCCAGCGCGCCTGCACCGGCCGCAGCGCCGCTTGTCGCTGCAGCTGGCGCACCTGCTCGATGCGGATCACGTCGCCGTCGGGCTCCACCCGGTGCACGTCCGGGTGCCGGTCCGCGGCCACCTCCCGGCATGCGCCGCACTGGCCGCAGGGCTCGCCCGGCGGCGCCTCTCCCTGGCACAAGAGGGCGGCCACGAACACCCGGGCGGCAGTGGTCTTGCCCACGCCCCGGGGACCGGTGAACAAGTACGCGTGGGCGATGCGCCCGCTGGCCAGCGTGCCCCGCAGCATCTGGACGGCCGCGGCCTGGCCGCGCACAGCTTCCCAGTTCACGGCGGTCAACCTTCTGTCGGTTTCTGTGTCCACTATACAGCTTCTACTGATATAGGTCCAGCAGCAGGCCCCGGATCTCGTCCAGGCGGGCGGCGATGGCGAGGGTGTCCCGCTCGCGGGCCATCATCAGGCGGGTCAGTTCTTCGAGTTTGGCGTCCAGCACGCGCACCACGTAGAGCAGCC
>DATCKT010000361.1:0-18523 GCA_036562195.1 Limnochordales bacterium | reverse complement strand
CCCCAGCACCGATCAGCCACGTCCAGCCCGTGACCGGCAGCTTGCGGAACAGGCCGCCCATCTGGTGCATGTTCTGGCTGTGGACCGCGTGGATAACGGAGCCCGAGGCCAAGAACAGCAGCGCCTTGAAGAAGGCGTGGGTCATCAGGTGGAATACGGCCGCCGTGTACGCGCCCACCCCGAGCGCCGCGACCATGAAGCCCAGCTGCGAAATGGTGGAATAGGCCAGCACCTTCTTGATGTCTTCCATCACCATGGCGATGGTGGCCGCGAAGAGGGCGGTGATGGCGCCGACCCACGCCACCACCTCCAGAGCCTCGGGCACGGGCGCAAAGAGCCCGTAGGCCCGCGCCACCAGGTACACGCCCGCCGCCACCATGGTGGCCGCGTGGATCAGGGCGCTGGCCGGCGTCGGGCCCGCCATGGCGTCGGGCAACCAGACGTGCAGCGGGAACTGGGCCGACTTGCCCACGGGCCCGATGAAGAGCAGGATGGCCGCCACCGTCAACAGCGGCAGGCTCAGCGTCCCGTCGGCGATGGCCGCGTTCAGCTCATCGAAACGGAATGTGCGGGCGGCCATGAAGAGGACCAGGATACCCACGAACATCCCCACGTCGCCGACGCGGGTGGTGAGGAACGCCTTGTTGGCCGCATGGACGTTGGCCCGCTCCTCAAAGTAATGGCCGATGAGCAAGTAGGAGCAGAGGCCCATGAGCTCCCAGAACACGAAGAGGAACAACAGGTTGTCCGAGATGACCAGGCCCAGCATGCTGAAGGTAAACAGCGACAGGACCGCGTAGTAGCGCTTGTAGCGGACGTCGCCTTCCATGTAGCCCACGGAGAAGATGTGAACCATCAGGCTGACCAGCGTGACCACGACCAGCATCACCGCGGCCAGCGGGTCCACCTGATACCCCAGGCGGAGCACCAAGTCCCCGTGGACGGCCCAGGTGAACTGCTGGGACAGGCGGGCGCCGCCCATCACATCCACCAGCACCGCGATGGACAACAGGAACGCAATGCTCATCGCCCCGATGCCGACCCGGTCGCCCTGGCCGGTGGTGCGGTGGCCAAAGAGGGCGATGAAGAAGGCCGCCGCCAGCGGGAGGACCGGAATTAGCCATGTCAGTTCTACCATCTCAGCCACCTTCCGTACGTGACGCCGGGCTTGTCCGACGCTGCGACGCGGACTACCACCGCAGCAGATGCACCCGCTCGATGTCGATGTGCTTTTCGCGGCGGGCAAGCATCAGGATGATGGCCAGGGCTAGCGCCACTTCCGCCGCGGCCACCGTCATCACAAACAGCGCGAACACCTGTCCGGCCGCGGCAGCCTGCCAGAACGCGGCGGCGAACGCCACCAGGTTGACGTTGACCGCGTTGAGCATGAGCTCAACGCACATCAAAATCCGGATGGCGTTGCGCTGGGTCAGAGCGCCGTACAAGCCCAGACCAAACAAGATCGCCCCGAAGATGAGCGGATAGGTGAGCGGAATGCCGCTTGGCAGCGTCATGACCCCTGTTCCTCCCTGTGGTCGTCCCGGATGGCGATGACGAGCGCGCCGATGAGGGCGATAAGCAAGAGCACCGCCGCCAGCTCAAAGGGCACCACGTAGGTGGTGAACAGGGCCCGGCCGACCTGGGCCACGGTGTCGCCCCCCACGCCGCCCATCAGGGGCCAGGGCACGCTGGTGTAGACGAACACCATGAGGCCGATAAGGGCCAACGTCGCCACCACGGGCAGGATGTGGCGCCGCCAGAAGGTGGACCCTTGCGGCACCTCGGCGGGCACCGGCGCCCCCGCGCCGCGCACCTCAGCGGCTTCAGACAGCATGACACCGAACAGGATGATGGTGGTCACAGCACCTACATACACAAGCACCTGCGCCGCCGCCAGGAACTCCGCGCCCATGACGACGAACAAGCCGGCGACGAGAAAGAAGGTGAAGCCCATCCACAACGCGGCGTGCATGATCTTGGGGGCCGTCACCACCCGGAACGCCGACACGAGGGCCACGGCAGCCAGCGCCACAAACGCGATGCGGGCGAGGTCCATCAGCGCCGGCCACCTCCGCTGGTCTTGATGCCGAAGTTCTGTGTCTCGCGGATGTTGTCCGTAGGCGTCACCGCCCGGCGCCCGATCTCCGCCAGCTGATCCCGGGTGTAGACCAGGCTCGGCAGGTCGTAGGAGGCCAGCTCAAACTGGTCCGACATGGCCAGGGCGTCAAAGGGGCACGCCTCCACGCACAACCCGCAATACATGCACCAGGTGGAGTCCAGATTGTAGACGTCCAGCACCTTCTTGCGGGTCTTGTTGTCGCGATGCGCTTGGATCTCAATGCAGTTGACCGGGCACGCCTTCGCGCACAGCTCGCAGGAGACGCACTTCAGGTTGCCCTCCTCGTCGCTGAGCAGCACCGGGATCCCACGGTAGCCCAGCGGCACATCCAGCTGCTCATCGGGGTACTGGATGGTGACGGCCGGCAGGAACATATTGCGGATCGTGATCCCCATCCCGATGAGGGTCGTCCGTATCATGGCGAAGAAGTCCCGAATGCTTTGGAACACCGCTCCACACCTCGCTTCGCTCCGGGGGCGTCCCCGGGTCCTCGTTCAACCCCGCAGCACCACGTACAACCCCGTCCATCCCAGATTGATCAAGGCGAGAGGAATCAACACGTACCAGCCCAGGTTCATCAGGTGGTCCACCCGGATGCGGGGCAGCGTCCAGCGGATCCACATGGCCACGAAGATGAAGAAGTAGGTCTTAATCAGGAACCACACCACGGGCGGGAAGAACGGGCCCGTCGGGCCGCCGAAGAAGAACGTGGCCGCCATGGCCGAGAAGGCCACCAAGTTTGCGTACTCGGCCAGGAAGAAGATGGCCCACCGCATGCCGCTGTACTCCGTGTTGAAACCGGCCACCAGCTCGCTCTCGGCCTCCGGCAGGTCGAAGGGCGCCCGGTTGATCTCCGCGAGGCCGGCCGTGAAGAACACCAGGAACCCCAAGATCTGCGGGAAGATGAACCAGTTGGTGATGCCGCCCTGCTGCGCGGCCACGATGTCGCCCAGGCGCAAGGAGCCGGCGGTCATGCCGATGGCTACCAGCGACAGCACCAGCGGGATCTCGTAGCTGATCAGCTGGGCCGCGGAGCGCATGGCGCCCATGAGCGACCACTTGTTGTTGGACGACCAGCCCGCCATCAGGATGGCCAGCACGCTAAGACCCGTCACGGCGGAGATGTAAATCAGCCCGATATTGAGGTCTTGCACCATGGTCTCGGGGCCAAAGGGGATGACGATCCACAAGGCCGTCGCCGCGGCGAAGAACACCATCGGGGCGAGGACGAACACGGCCACGTCGGCGCCGCTGGGCACCACGTCTTCCTTGGTCAGGAGCTTGATGGCGTCAGCGAACGTCTGGAGCAGACCGCGGGGCCCGACGCGCGTCGGACCGAGGCGGCGCTGAATGTAGCCGGAGACCTTCCGCTCCATCAACACCAGCACGAGGGCGTTCACCGCGAGAAACCCGGTGACCAGCACGGCCTTGAGGACGCCCATGACCACGTTGAAGGCGGACTCGCTCCAGCCCCAGGACTGGAACAACTCCCACAGCCAGTCGCTCATTTACCGGTCCACCTCGCCCATGACGATGTCGATGCTGCCGATGATGGCCACCACGTCGGCGATGAGGTGGCCGACGGCCATCGGCTCCAGGAGCTGCAGGTGGACGAAGCACGGGGAGCGGTAGTGGCACCGGTACGGCTGGTCGGTCCCGTCGCCCACCAAGTACACTCCGACCTCGCCCCGGGGCGACTCGACGCGGGTGTAAACGTCACCCGTCAGCTTCATGCGCCGCGGCACCTCGCCCATCCACGGGCCGCCCGGGATGGTCTTGAGCGCCTGGCGAATGATCTTCATGGATTCGTAGAACTCCTGCATGCGCACGACGTATCGGGAATACACGTCGCCGTGCTCGCCCACGGGGACGCCGAACTCGAACCGGTCGTACACGGAATAGGGGTGAGCCTTCCGCAGGTCGTGGGGCACGCCCGAACCGCGCAGCACCGGGCCGCTGGCACCGTACGCGATGGCCTGCTCCTTGGTGATGACGCCGACGCCCTTGGTACGGGTTTCGAAAATGCGGTTGCCCGTCAGCAGGTTGTTGTACTCCCGCAGTTTGTCCTCAAGCAGGTTGAGGAAGCGGAGCACGTCGTCGGCGAAGCCGTCGTACAAGTCGTTGCGCACGCCGCCTACCCGCAGGTAGTTGTAGAGCATGCGGGCGCCGGTCAGCTTCTGGAAGATGTCGAACAGGCTTTCGCGCTCGCGGAACGCGTACAGAAACGCGGTCGTCGCTCCCAGGTCGAGGGCGAAGGCGCCAAACCACAGCAAGTGGCTGGCGATGCGCTGCAGCTCGCCGACGATCACGCGAATGTACTCGGCGCGCTCGGGCACCTCGACGCCCATGAGCTTCTCCGCGGCCAGCACGTAAGCCCATTCGCTGGTGATGGCAGCCAGATAGTCGGTGCGGTCCGTGTAGGGAATCACCATGGTGACCTGGCGGCGCTCCGCGATCTTCTCGAAGCACCGGTGCAGGTAGCCCACATCGGGCTTGAGACCCAGGACCCGTTCGCCATCCACGCGCAGCATGAGCCGCAACACGCCGTGGGTGCTCGGGTGCTGCGGGCCCATGTTCACAAAGAGCTCACGCTCGGCCGGCAGCGGCGTTTCCTGCATGACTTCGCTGGTTACAGCGGTTTCGGCCAAAGCCGTTCACTCCTATCGGCGTCAACGCATCCCGCTGCGCCCACCGTCCCGGCTCAGCGGGTGACGCGAGGGCGCTTGGGACGCTGGTCGACGTAGTCCTTGCGCAGCGGGTGGCCGACCCAATCCTCCCGCAGGAGAATCCGGCGGAGATCGGGATGGCCTTCGAACACAATGCCCATCAAATCGTAAACTTCCCGTTCGTGGAAATTGGCGGTGGGCCAGATGTCGACGACGCTGGGCACCCGGGGATTGTCCCGCGGCACGTCGATCTTCACCCGCAGCTTGCCGCGCCGCCGGGCGTCGACTCCCATGGAGACGAGGTGATACACGACCTGGAACTGCCCTTGCGCGATGTAGTCGACGGCAGTGACGTCGCTGAGGTAGTCAAACGCCAGTTTGGGATGCTCTTTCACGTACCGAAAGAACTCCCGGGATTGTTCCGGCGCGATCTTGACCTCCAACCAGTTGTCCAGTTTCGCCTCCACGGCCAACTCCGGGAAGCGTTCCCGAATGGCCTCGGCCAACGGCTGCAGCTGCTGCGGCATCGCACTCGCGTCGTGATCACTCACCGGAAATCACCTTCTTGCCGGCTCCGGGATCTCGATCCCTTCGCGCATGATCTTCTCCTGCAACAGCAGCACCCCGTGCAGGAGCGCTTCCGGCCGCGGCGGGCAGCCCGGCACGTACACGTCCACAGGGATCACCTTGTCGACCCCATCGACGATGTTGTACTCGCCATGATACGGACCGCCGTTGACCGCGCAGCCTCCCATGGCCAGCACCCAGCGGGGCTCCGCCATTTGGTCGTACAGCACCCTGACCCGGTCGGCCATCTTCTCGTTGACCGTGCCTGGGACGATCATCAAGTCCGACTGGCGCGGGGAGGCGCGGAAGATCATGCCGAAGCGGTCGAAGTCGTAGCGCGAGGCGCCCGTGGCCATCATCTCGATGGCGCAGCAGGCGATGCCGAACAGCATGTACCACAGCGACGACTTGCGGCTCCAGTTGATCAAGCGGCGGAGGCTGGTCGTGATGACGCCCGGCACCGCTTCATGGGTGATCAGACCCAACGCAAGACCCCCTTCTTCCAGGCGTACACAAGGCCGTCCACCAACATCACGAGGAAGATCGCCATCAGGACAAACGCGTACATGCCCAGCTCGCGCAGGACGACGGCCCACGGGAACAGGAAGACGACCTCTACGTCAAAGACCACAAACAGCAGGGCAAAAATGTAGTAGCGGATGTTGAAGGGCGCTTGGCCTTCGCCGACGGGAATCTCACCGCACTCGTACGGGGTGAGCTTTTCGGGGTACGGGTTGTGCGGCCGGAGGAGCCGGCCGATGGTCAGGTTGATGGCGACGAACCCGGCGCCGACCAAAAAAAAGATGAGTACGTCAGTATATGCACTGAGCATGGCAGCCCCTCCCCGCGCCGAGGTTAGCTCCGCTTTTCACAAAGTATGGCAGACTCGGTCCACCAGTCTGCCCCCAAACGCCAAAAACCTCCATTGCCGCTTGCAGAGCACTTCCAAAGGTCATTATACGGGTCCCGAAACGCCCATGTCAAGGCAACAGCATGGGCAGGGCCCCCGGGCGCAGCTCGAAGCTGGCTGGCAGATGACCCACCAGTTCCCCGTCGGCCTGGACGCGCAGGTGGGACGGCCCTTCCACCACCACCCGCCGGGCGCGGCGGTACGTGATCAACGGGTGACGCAAGTGGGCGCCGGAGAAGACCCGGGGCAGCGTCAGCAGCGTCCCGATCTTGCTGATGTTCCCGGCGATGACCACATCAAACTTTCCGTCGCGCAGGTCGGCCTGGGGGCAGATCATCATGCCGCCTGCGTAAAACCGGCCGTTGCCCACCGCCATCAGCAGACTTGTCACTTCGTGGGCGACGCCGTCCAAGGTAATGCGGAACGGCGCGTTTTGGTAAGTGAAGAGGGTTTGAACGACCGCTTTGATGTAGGGGATAGGCCCGCCGCGCTTGTTGCCGGTCTGATTGACCCGGGCGGCCACCTGCGCGTCGAAACCCGTGCCGGCCACGTTGCAGAACAGCCGGCCATTAACCACGCCCACGTCGATGCGGCTCACGCGGCCGGCCAGCACCACCTCCAACGCCTCCTGCGGCTGGCGGGGCACGCCCGCGGTGCGGGGGAAGTCTACCCCTGTGCCGAGGGGGATGAGGCCCACCGGGACGCCGTCGGTGCCGACGCCGTTGACCACCTCGTTCAAGGTCCCGTCGCCGCCCACGGCCACGACGGCGGCGTAGCCCGCAGCCGCAGCCTGGCGCGCGAGCTCAATGCCGTGGCCGGGCCCCTCGGTTTCGAACACGTCCCAGGACAACCCGCGCCGGCGCAGTTCCGCTTCCACGCTGGGCCACAGGCGGCGCACCCGTCCGCTGCCCGCCACCGGATTGACGATAAAAGCCAGCCGTTTCATCCCCGCTCCTCCCTGCAACAAAACGGTACGAGTTTCCACACAGAGCGGGGCGTTTCCTGTCGCCGGCTCCACTGGGCCGGGGCGGGCGGGAGCCGCCCGCGGCGGGTAGGGATCTAAGGTGGCTCCGGCAACGAGGTGGCTCTGGCAGCGGTGGTTCGTGAAATCCCCTGCGGGGCAGGGGGCCCGCGCCCCGTTTCCAGGCATTAGAACGGCAAGGGTTTATAACTCTATGCTATAATTGGCCAAGCAGGGACGGCGCGGACCCGGAAGGTACGGGTGCTGTCGGGCGCGTCCCACAAGGCCCACGCGCATTCGTTTTCGGCGGTGCGGGGGCCCAGCCGGATGAGGATGAGGCACGAATGCTGTTTCGCGGCTTTAAGCTTCATATTATTCTCATCACCTTCATCGTCTGCCTGTCGGCCGCTCTGGGCGTGCAGCACCTGGCCTACAGCCATCGGGTGGTGGGCCCGCTGGAGCGGGAGTTCGCGGCCTTGCCGGGCGTGACGGAGGCTTCCGTGGTTCCCAGCGGCGACCGCACCGACGTGGTGCTGGAAGTGGCGCCCGGCGCGGATTTGCCCGGGATCTACCAGGAGGCCGAGCGACTGGCGCAGGCCCGGCTCGGCTCCCGCCTGGGGCGCGTGCAGCTGGCCGACCGCCGCACGCCGGCGCTGGTGGACGCGTTTCACCGCATGCACTTGGCGCTGCAGGAGGGCGCCGCTACAGGGCATTTCACCCACATGGCCCAGCAGTTGGACGCGCTGGCCGCGGAGCTCCCTTTGACCGATTACAGCGTCTATGTCGATGACCGGCACGTGTACGTGGTGCTGGTGGATGAGGACGGCTACCTGATCGAACGCATTGCCCGTCCCGGGCGAGAGGGCGCTGGGGGGCTTGGACGATGAGGGGACTGCGAGAAGTCTGGAAAGAAGTCCTCATCGGCGCGGGCGCCGCACTGTTGGCGTTTCTCGGGATCAGCGGGCTGGACGTCACGCCGTTCATTTTTTTCATCGTGATCCTCGCGGCCCTGTGGTTCCTTTTGGAAGGGCGCACGGGGCGCCGCTTTGAGGTGGTGGGCGGCGCGGAATCCGGCGGCGGGCCGCCGCCCGTGACCTTCGCCGACGTGGGCGGACAGGAAGTGCCCAAGCGGGAGCTGATGGAGGCGCTGGAGTTCGTGCGGGAGGCGGAGCGCGTCGCGCACCTGGGCATCCGCCCGCTGAAGGGCATTCTTCTGGCCGGGCCGCCCGGGACCGGCAAGACGCTCATGGCCAAGGCCGCGGCCCACTACACCGACTCGGTGTTCTTGGCTGCCTCCGGCTCTCAGTTTGTCGAGATGTACGCCGGCGTCGGCGCCCAGCGGGTGCGCCAGCTCTTCCGCCAGGCGCGGGAGCTGGCCCGGCGGCAGGGCAAGCGCAGCGCCATGGTGTTCATCGATGAGATCGAAGTGCTGGGCGGCCGGCGCGGGCAGCACGGCAGCCACCTGGAATACGACCAGACGCTGAACCAGTTGCTGGTGGAGATGGACGGCCTCACTCCCGATGATCCCGTCCGGGTGCTGGTCATCGGCGCCACCAACCGGCCGGACCTCCTGGACCCGGCGCTGCTGAGGCCGGGGCGCTTCGATCGGATCGTGTACGTGGACTTGCCCGACCGGGAGGGGCGCCTGCACATTCTCAAGATCCACGCCCGGGGCAAGCCGCTGGCGGACGACGTCGACCTGGAAGCCGTGGCCCGGGACACGTACGGCTTCTCCGGAGCGCATCTCGAGAACCTGCTCAACGAAGCGGCCATCCTCGCGCTGCGGGCGGGCAAGGACCGCATCGGGGCGGCGGAGATCCGGGACGCTATCGACAAGGTGATGATGGGCGAGAAGCTGGATCGCAAGCCCCGCCGGGAGGAGCTGGAGCGGGTCGCGTGCCACGAGATGGGGCACGCGCTGGTGGCAGAGCTGGTGCGGCCGGGTGCGGTGGCCCAAGTGACGGTTACGCCCCGCGGGCGGGCGCTGGGCTACATGCGCCAGACGCCGGCCGATGACCAGTACCTGTACACCCGCGAGGAGCTCCTTGGGCAGATCGCCGTCACCTTGGGCGGTGCGGTGGCCGAGGAGCTCATCTTTGGCAGCCGCAGCACGGGTTCCGCCGGCGATTTCGAGCAGGCCGTGCAACTGGCGGAACGGATGGTGCTGGCGGGCCTGTCCCGCCTGGGCATCGTGCACAAGGACCGCCTGCCGTCCAACGTGCTGCACGACGAGATCCAGGCCATCGTCAGGGAGCAGGAGGAGCGGGTGCGGGCGTGGCTTGCGGCCCGGCAGGAGCTCTTGGTGGAGCTGGCGCGGCGGCTGCTCGTGGACGAGAAGGTGCCCGGCGATGAGCTGAGGGCCCGGCTCGCGGCGTACACCGCTGTGGGCGCTCCGGCGGCGGGTATGGTGCCGGGGACCGCCTCGCCGGACGCGGCGGCCGGCACCCTTGCGCCGTGGGCGGACGCGCCCTATGGGCTCGGGCCCGGCGCGCTCATGCCTGGTGCGCCGACGCCCGAGGCGCTCACACCCGGTGCCCTCACGCCCGGCGCGCTTACCCCCGGCGCGGCCGCGGGTTGGGAGAGCCGTGCGGCGCGTTCTTCAGCGGCTGCCGGTTTCTAAACACGAGCCACAGGCCGCTGGCGGCAATCACCAGGAGGCTGACCAGCTGGGCCAGGGTGAGACCGGCGACCACAGGCGTGCCGATGCGGAAAAACTCCACCCAGAAGCGGCCCAGGGAGTAGACGGCCAGGTACAGGAAGAGGACGTCGCCTTCGCGGGCGGCGGGCCGCCGGCGATACCATAGAAGCAGGCCGACGGTGGCCAGGTTCCACAGCGATTCGTATAGGAAGGTCGGATGGAAGTAGGCCTCCGCCGCCCACCGGGCCGGGCGGTACTCGGGGGCCACATACATCTTCCACGGCACGTCGGTGGGGTAGCCGAACAGCTCCTGGTTGAAGAAGTTGCCCCAGCGGCCCAGGGCCTGCCCCAAAGGCAGCGCCGGGAACACCACGTCCGCAAAGGTGAAAAACGGCACCCGGATCTTGCGGGCAAAGTAGATGGTGGCCAGCAAGCCCCCGATGATCACCCCGTGCATGGAGAGGCCGCCTTCCCACACGGCCACGATGCGGGCCGGTTCGGCCAAAAAGTGGCGGAGATTCTGGAGAACGTAGGCTAGCCGCGCGCCCACGAAACCGCTCACGCCGGCCAAGAAGCCGAAGTCGTACAGCAAGTCCGGATTGATCCCCTTGCGGCGCGCCTCCGCCGCGGCCAAGTAGAAACCGGGAATAAACGAGAACGCGATCAAGAAGCCATACCAGCGCACCTGCAGGGGCCCGATCTGCAGCAAAATCGGGTCGATGGGCCGTTCGCCGGTGAACATAGGCCGGACCAGGACGAACACAAGGAACGCCGCCGCGAGGGCGATGGGGACCATGTACCAGGGCCAGCGCTGGCGGGCGATGGGGTGACCCTCCTCGTCGGGTGTGGGCGCAGGGCAGGCGTGCCGGGAACGATCCGCCCCGGGGCGGCCGGTCCGCCGCGGGGACAGCCGCGAAGCGCCACTGGTATTATAATGCAATTGTGAGGGTGACGAAACCGAGGGCACGGAGGGGAAGCCTGTGGCAGCGAGCCAAGCGGAGGCCCCGCGGACACCGGTGCGCGCGGAGCTGGTGATGATCGGCACGGAGATGCTCTTGGGGGAGATCATCGACACCAACGCCGCCCGCATCGCCCAGCGCCTGGCCTCCATCGGAATCCATGTGTACTTCAAGACGACGGTCGGGGACAACTGGACGCGCATGGCTGCGGCCCTCAGCCAGGCGTTGACGCGGGCCGACATCGTCATCACCAGCGGGGGCCTGGGTCCGACCCAGGATGATTTGACCCGCGAAGTGGTGGCGGCGGTGCTGGGCGTGCCCTTGGTGGAAGACGCCGAGGCCCTGGCCCACGTGGAAGGCTGGTTTCGGCGCGCGAACCGGGAGATGTCGCCGTCCAACCGCAAGCAGGCCCTGGTCCCGCAGGGCGCGCGCATCATCCCCAACCCGCGGGGCACCGCGCCCGGCATCATCGCCCGGCGAGGCCAGCAGGCGGTCATCTGCCTGCCCGGCGTGCCCCATGAGCTGGCCACGATGCTGGACGAAACCGTCATCCCGTACCTGAAGGAGCATTTCCTGCCCAACGGCAGCCTCCACTCCCGGGTGCTGAAGTTCTACGGCATCGGCGAATCGGCCCTGGCCGAACGGCTCTCGGACCTGCTGGCCATGGAGAACCCGACCGTGGCCACCTACGCCGGGCGCGCCGAGGTGCGGGTGCGCATCACCGCCCGGGCGGTGGACGGCGTGCAGGCCGACGAGCTATTGGCCCCGGTGGAAGCGGAGGTGCTGCGGCGAGCCGGGGAGTTCCTGTACGGCTACGACCAGGACACCCTCGAGATCGTGGCCGGCCGGGCGCTGAAGGCCGTGGGCTGGACGGTGGGCCTGGCCGAGTCGTGCACCGGCGGGATGATCGCCGCCCGGCTCACCAACGTGCCCGGCAGCTCCGAATATTTCCTGGGTTCGGTGGTGGCGTACAGCAACGAGGCCAAGGTGGAACTGCTCGGGGTGCCCGCCGACCTGCTGGCGGCCCACGGCGCGGTGTCCGCCCCGGTGGCCGAGGCCATGGCGGTGGGCGCCATGCGGCGGCTGGGTGCGACCATGGGGGTGTCCGTGACGGGCATCGCGGGGCCCGGCGGCGGCACGCCGGAGAAACCGGTGGGGCTTGTGTTCATCGGCCTCGCCCGGGGCGAGTGGACGGAAGTGCACCGGCTGCAGCTGGGCGGCGACCGGGACAGGATCCGCTGGCACTCCACCCAGGCGGCCCTGGACCTGATCCGCCGCCACGCCCAGCAGGCGGCTGCGGCCCGGCAGGGATAGGCGATTCGGACACGGATAGGCGATCCGGGCCCGGATGGGCGATTTGGGTACACGGCTAGGCAGCCCGGGTATGGATAGGCAAGCCGGGCACGGATGGGCAGCCCCGGCACGGACGGGCAGTGCGGGCACGGGTGGGCGCCGCCGGCAGGGATGGGCGGGCTAAAGGAAACGCCGCGCGCCCGTCGAAGTGTGACCGCGGTTCTGAGCCGGCCACCGCTGCCCAGAGGGGGAAAAGACGTCTTGGGCCACAGGGAACCGGTGACGGGCGGGCCGGCGCCGGCGGCCTCCCGTGCCCGGGCGGTGCGGACCTTCGTCGCCGTTCCGGTGGACGAGCCGGTGCGGCGCGGCATCGCGCAGTGGCAAGCGCGCCTGGCCCATGTGGGCGACGGGATCAAGTGGGTGGAGCCCCACAACCTCCACATCACCCTGGCCTTCCTGGGCGACTTGGACCCGGAGGCGGTGGAGCGGGTGATCGCGGCGGTGGGGCGCGGGTGCGCCGGCCACCGCCCGTTCACGTTGGGCTTCGGCGGCTTCGGCGTGTTTCCGCACTGGCGCGCGCCCCGGGTGCTTTGGGTTGGGGCCTCGCAGGGCGCGCAGCGGCTCGTGGCCCTGGCGGAATCGGTGGCCCACGCGCTGCGGGAGGCGGGTTTCGTGCTGGAAGACCGCCCGTACCGGCCGCATCTGACCGTAGGGCGCTGGCGGGCTCCCGGCGGCGCGGAACGGCTGCGGGCCGCGGTGGCGGACCAGGACAGCGGCCTGCCATCCAGCCGGCTGGAGCGAGTGGACGTCATGGCCAGCCGGCTGACGCCGCGCGGCCCCATCTACACGGTCATGGGGTACGTCCCCTTGCGGGAACTTGACGTCCCGGGGGACAGAGGGAGGGAATAGGCGATGACCACGTTGGAGAGGCAAAAGGCGCTGGAAGCGGCGCTGTTCCACATTGAGAAGCAGTTTGGCCGCGGCTCCATCATGCGGCTGGGCGAAGCGTCCGCCCAGCGCAACGTCGAGGTGATCCCGACAGGTTCCCTGGCGCTGGACATCGCCCTGGGGTGCGGCGGGGTGCCGCGCGGCCGCATCATCGAGATCTACGGCCCCGAATCCTCGGGCAAGACGACGCTGGCCCTGCACATCATGGCCGAGGCCCAGCGTTTGGGCGGCATGGCCGCCTTCATCGACGCCGAGCACGCGCAGGACCCGGCCTACGCCCAGCAGCTGGGCGTCGACATCGACAACCTGCTCATCTCCCAGCCCGACACCGCCGAGCAGGCGCTGGAGATCGCCGAAGCGCTGGTGCGCAGCGGGGCGGTGGACGTGATCGTCATCGACTCGGTGGCGGCGCTGGTGCCGCGGGCTGAGATCGAGGGTGAGATGGGCGACGCCCACGTGGGGCTGCAGGCCCGCCTGATGTCCCAGGCGCTGCGCAAGCTGACGGGCGCCATCAGCAAGTCCCGCACCACGGTGGTCTTCATCAATCAGATCCGGGAGAAGGTGGGCGTGCTCTTCGGTTCGCCCGAAACGACCCCGGGCGGGCGGGCCCTCAAGTTCTACGCCTCCATCCGCATGGAGATCCGGCGGGTGGAGTCCATCAAGCAAGGCCAGGACATTGTCGGCAGCCGCACCCGGGTCAAGGTCGTCAAGAACAAGCTCGCGCCGCCCTTCAAGGAAGCCGAGTTTGACATCATGTACGGCGAGGGGATCTCCAAGGTGGGCAACATCTTGGACATGGCCACCAAATACGAGATCGTAGGCCGGTCGGGCACATGGTTCACCTATGGCGACGTGCGCCTGGGGCAGGGGCGCGAGAACGCGAAGCAGTTCCTCAAGGACAACCCCGACATCGCCACGGAGATCGAAAACAAGGTGCGGGAGGCCGCGGGGTTGCCGCGGATTGGTGAGATCGGCGCGGCTTCGCCGGAGAACGGCCAGGTGCCGGTGGCCGGGGACGCCAGGGGCGATGCGTGAGGTCAGGGACGGCGCCGCCGCGGCCCGGCTGCCCGGCGGGGCGGCGGACCCGGCTGCCGCCCTGCCGGAGGAAGCGGTGGCCGCGGCCAAGGAGGCGGCGGTGCGCCTGCTGGCCGCCCGAGCCCGGTCGGCGGCGGAGCTGGCGGAGCGCCTTGCGCGCCGGGGCTTTCCTCCGCCGGTGGTCACCGCCGTGCTGGACTGGTGCCGGGAACGGGGCTACGTGGACGACGAGCGGTTCACCGAGGACTGGATCCGGGCCCGGCTCGCCCGGCAGCCGGCCGGCCGGGAGCGCCTGGAACACGAGCTGGTGCAGATGGGCATCGCCCCGGAACTGGCCCGGCGCCAGCTGGATCACCTGTTGCCCGCTGACGAAGAAGAGTCCCTGTGCTTGACGGTGGCCCGGGAACTGTCCCCCCGCTATCGCGGTTTGCCGCCCGAGGTGCGCGCCCGGCGCCTGGGTGGAGCGCTGTGCCGCCGCGGGTTCTCGCTGGACGCCGTGGAGCGGGCGTTAGCCCAAGTTGACAGTGATTGTGAAAAGCATTAAAATGGGTGCGGGTACGTAGGTCCGACAGAGCAGGAAGGATGGCCGAGCCGAGTCTCGGCCTTCTTTGCAAGTCCCTGAGCCGACAAAACGCAGTGTGGAGACCGCGGCACCTTGACAACTGAAGGGAGGTGAAGCAGACGCCGGAAGTTCTGCTGTACGTCCTGATCGCTGTTGTGGCGGGACTGCTCGGCTACGTCGCGCGGCGGTTCGTCGCCGAGGCCAAGGTGCGCTCGGCGGAGGAACAGGCCAGGCTGGTGCTGGAGCAGGCCCAGCGGGACGCCGAAGCCAAGGTGCGGGAGGCCCTGGTGGCGGCGAAAGAGGAAGCGGTTCGCCTGCGCCAGGAGGCGGAACAGGAACTCAAGGAGCGGCGTCAGGAGCTGCAGCGGCTGGAGCGCCGCTTGGCGCATAAAGAGGAGAACCTGGACCGCCGGCTCGCGCAGCTGGAGCGCAAGGAAGAGGCCTTAAACCGGCAGGCCCATGAGCTGGAACGCATGCAGGCCGAGGCGGAAGAGCTGATTCAGCGCCAGCGGGCCGAGCTTGAGCGGGTCAGCGGCCTTACGGCCGAAGAGGCCAAGCAATTCTTGCTGAAGACGGTGGAGAACGAAGTCCGCCACGAGATGGCGGTCATGATCCGCGAGATCGAGCAGGAAGCCAAGGACGAAGCCGAAAAGCGGGCGCGCAACGTGATCGGCCTGGCGATCCAGCGGTACGCGGCGGATCACGTGTCAGAGGCGACGGTCTCGGTGGTCAGCCTCCCCAGCGACGACATGAAGGGGCGGATTATCGGCCGCGAGGGCCGCAACATCCGCACGCTGGAGGCGCTGACGGGCGTTGACCTGATCATCGACGATACCCCGGAAGCGGTGGTCCTGTCGGGCTTTGATCCAGTCCGGCGGGAGATCGCCCGGATTGCCTTGGAGAAGCTCATCGCCGATGGGCGCATCCACCCGGCCCGCATCGAAGAGATGGTCGAGAAAGCCCGCCGCGAGGTGGAGGCCAGCATCCGCGAGGCAGGCGAACAGGCTTGTCTGGCTGCGGGCGTGCACGGCATCCACCCCGAACTGGTAAAGCTGCTGGGACGGTTGAAGTACCGCTTCAGCTACGGACAGAATGTGCTGAAGCATTCTATTGAAGTGGCCCACATCGCCGCCATGATGGCGGCGGAGCTGGGCTGCGACGTGAAAGTCGCCCGCCGGGCCGGCCTCCTCCATGATATCGGCAAGGCGGTCGACCACGAAACTGAGGGCACCCACGTGAAGATCGGCATGGACTTGTTGCGCCGGTACCGGGAGTCGCCCGAGGTGATTCACGCCATGGCCTGCCACCACGGGGACTTCGAACCCCAGACCGTGGAGGCCATGCTGGTGACGGCGGCTGACGCCATTTCCGCCGCCCGGCCTGGCGCCCGGCGGGAGAGCCTGGGCAACTACATCAAGCGGCTGGAGCGGCTGGAAGCCATCGCCAACTCCTTTGACGGCGTGGAGAAGTCGTACGCCATCCAAGCCGGACGGGAAATTCGCATTATGGTCAAGCCGGAGAAAGTGGACGACGCCATGGCCACCCTGATGGCCCGCGAAATCGTGAAGCGCATCGAGTCGGAGCTACAGTACCCTGGACAAATCAAGGTGACGGTCATTCGCGAGACCCGGGCGGTCGAGTACGCCAAGTGACGGGCCGCGAGCGGCGGCGTCACCAGCCATTGCCCTTTCGGGAGAGACCACAAGACCGGTCCGGGGGCCGCCCAGGCCCCGGGGACCGGTTTTTTGTTGCCTCAGGGCAGGACTTGTCCCCACGAGTGCCGAAGAAACGCGCCCGTTGGGGAGGGGAGCGGTTTGTCGTGTCCAGCAGGGGGCTGGGGAGCACCGTCGGGTGACGCCCACCTGGTGGCTTCCATTTTGTCCCGCTATCCCGAAATCGGCTCGTTGGAATACTGCCCGGACTCCCAGCAGTTCACCTTCAGTTTCCTGATCACCGCCACGGGCCTCAACATCCCCGCGTTCCGTGAGCGACTCAAGGAGAGCCTGCAGGCCTACAGCTTTCTGACGGGGCATGCCGTCGACCTGCTGGTGATAGATTGGATCGAAGAGGCCGGCGTCACGCTGCTGCGCATCGTAAGGGACCTGCCGACGCTGCGGCATGAGGAGCTCGCGTTGCTCGTCGGCCTCGTGCAGCAGGAGTTCGGCGACCTCATCGCCTGTGAAGCCGGCGGGTCGAGCCCGGAGCTGGACGGTCCGATGCAGGAGGAACTGATTCAGCACATGCTCGAAGACCTCCGGGATGCGCCCCTCAGCCGGGAGCTCATCGGTTTCCGCCGCGAGGGACGGGTCGTCGTCTACCACCGGCAGCCGGCCGCCGCCAAACCCCGCCGGTAACGGAGGTGGGCGCCACCATGCCCAGCCTTGAAGGGCACAACGCGACCGGCGACGAAGTCCGTCGCGCGCGCTCGTTTCATGAGCAGTGCTTCGTCGTGGACGCCCACTGCGATACCGCATTGCGGCTCGTGCAGGGCGCGTCGCTGGCAGGAACGTCCGCCGAGGGGCACGTGGACTTGGCGCGCCTTGTGGCCGGCGGAGTGGACCTGCAGGTCTTCGCCCTCTGGGTGGATCCGCGCCAGCGGCGGAGCGGCTTCACCGTTCGCTGCCTCGAGATGCTGGAAGCGGTGCGCCGGGCCGTGGCGGCCCATCCGGACCGGCTGCAACTCATTGAGACCCGGCGCGATCTGGATGAGGTGCACCGGTCGGGCAAGATCGGGGTGCTCCTGTCCATCGAAGGCGGCGAAGCCCTCGAGGGCAGCCTCTCCGCCTTACGGGCCTTCCAGTGCCTCGGGGTGCGCGCCCTGGGCCTGACCTGGAACCTCCGCAACGATCTGGGCGACGGCGTCGGCCAGGCCGATTCCCGGGGCGGGCTGACCGCCTTCGGGCGGCAGGTGGTGCAGGAGATGAACCGCCTTGGCATGATCGTGGACGTGTCGCACCTGTCGGAGCCGGGGTTTTGGGATGTGCTGGAAGTGAGCCGTCACCCGGTCATCGCATCCCATTCCAACGCCCGCGCCATCTGCGATCACCCGCGCAACCTGACGGATGCCCAGATCCGGGCCTTGGCCGCGCGCGGCGGCGTGATGGGCATGAACTTTTGCCCGGAGTTCGTCCGGTCCGACGGCCCGGCCACCCTCGAAGACGTGGTGCGCCATATCGACCACATCGTGGCGCTCGTGGGGCCGGATCACGTGGGGCTGGGGTCGGACTTCGACGGCATCGACGGCACCCCCGTCGGCCTGGAAGACGTGAGCCGGCTGCCCGCCGTCACCGAAGCGTTGCTCGCGCGCGGCTACGACGAGGACAGCGTCCGCAAGATCTTGGGCGGGAATTTCCTGCGGGTTTTCCAACAAGTGCTCCCCAACTGAAGCGGCCTGCGGGCTGCCGTGCTCGTCCAGGGTGTCCGCGGCGAGCAAAGACGCTCCGAGGTGCCCGCGGGCGGCCGCGTGGAAGCAGCCGCAAAAGGAGCGGCTACGCCGCCGACATCTACGTGCCCGGCATGGCGCCCGACCGGTTCACCGGGCGCCGCCCAGCTGTCCTATCCCCTGGCCATCTTCCTCCGCTGCCCGAAGTCTTCGCCCGTACCGGAGCCCGGTTTCGTGGGAGCGCGCCGTAAGAGGCGCGCAGGGCGAGCGCCTGTCCGCGATGACTACCCGGCCGTCCCGATACGCATAATACCCCCCAGGAGCCGCCAGCTCCCTAGACCTTGGTAGACGAAGGGAGGGCGTCCATGCCCATCGTCAAGGTGATCGAGCTCGTGGGCGAGTCCCCCCACAGCTGGGAGGATGCGGCCCAAGTAGCGGTGCGGGAAGCCGCAAAAACGATCCGCAACATCACCGGCGTAGAGG
>DATCKT010000359.1:0-6132 GCA_036562195.1 Limnochordales bacterium | reverse complement strand
GGTGGCGGTCATCGCCGACAACATCCCCGAGTGGTACTACATGGAGCTGGCGGCCCAGGCCATCGGCGCGGTGGTGGCCGGGATCTACCAGTCCAGCGTTGCCCGGGAGGTGGCCTACGGGGTCCAGGCCACCGGCGCGGTGCTGGTGCTGGCCGAAGACCAAGAGCAAGTGGACAAGCTGCTGGAAGTGCGGGACCAGATCCCGGGCGTCCGGCGGGTCATCTACGAAGACCCGCGGGGCATGCGCCGCTACCGGGACGACCCGTGGTTTCTGAGCTTCGCTGAGCTTTTGGAACTGGGCAAGGAATACGGGCGGCGGCACCCGGGCCAAGTGGACCGGCTGGTGGCCGAGGGCGACCCGGACGCGGTGTGCCTCATGTGCTTCTCCAGCGGCACCACCGACCTGCCCAAGCCGGTCATGCTCACCCACCGCAACGTGCTGACCATGGGGCGCCACTTCACCGCCATCGAGGGCTTCCGGCCCGGCGACGACTACTTGTCCTTCCTGCCCCTGGCCTGGATGGGCGAGCAGATGATGGCGGTGGCTACAGGGATGGTGGCCGGTTTCACCGTGAACTGCCCCGAGGAAGTGGAAACCATCGACCATGACCTGCGGGAGATCGGCCCGCACCTCATCTTCAGCCCGCCGCGGGTGTGGGAGGCGCACATGCGCCAGATCCGGGTCAAGATGGAGGACTCCACCTGGCTTAAACGGCAGGTGTTCCGCTGGGGACTCGACGTGGGCCTCAAGGTGGCCGACCTGCGTTTCGCCGGCAAGCCCGTGCCCCTGGGGCTCAAGCTCCTGCACCGCTTTTTTCACTTCTCCCTCTATCGCCTGATCCAGGACCGCTTCGGTTTCCTCAGGCTGCGCAAGGCGTACACCGCCGGCGCGGCCCTGGGGCCCGACGTGTTCCGCTTCTTCCACGCCATCGGTGTCAATCTCAAGCAGGGCTACGGCCAGACGGAAACCAGCGGCATCTTCTGCGTCCACCGGGACGGCGACATCAAGTTTGAGACGGTGGGCACGCCTTTCCCGGGCGTGGAGGTGAAAGTCAGCGAGCAGGGCGAGATCATGGTGCGGAGCGAGATCGTTTGCAAGGGGTATTACGGCCGGGAGGACGCGACGCAGAAGGCGTTCACCGACGGCTGGCTGCACACGGGCGACGCCGGCTACATCGACCCCGACGGTCATCTCGTCATCATCGACCGCCTGCAGGACGTCTCACGGACGCAAGCAGGCGAGGTGTTCAGCCCGCAGTTCATCGAGAACAAGCTCAAGTTCAGCCACTATATCAAAGAGGCGGTTGTGTTCGGCGACGGCCTGCCGTATGTCGCGGCGCTCATCAACATCGACGCCGGCACCGTGGGCAAGTGGGCCGAGGACCGCCGCCTGTCCTACACCACCTACCTGGACTTGTCGCAGAAACCGGAAGTGGCCCGGCTCATCCGGGACGAGGTGGCCCGGGTCAACGCGTGGCTGAAGCCGGAGCACCGGATCCGCCGGTTCGCCCTCTTGTACAAGCTGCTGGACGCGGACGACGAGGAGCTCACCCGCACCGGCAAGGTGCGCCGCGCCCTCATCGCGCAGCGCTACCGCCCGCTGTTTGAGGCGCTCTACGACGGCCGCAACGAGGTGCCGGTGCGCACCACCTTCCACTACCAAGACGGCCGCGTCGCGGAGCTGGAGGTGCGGGTGGCCATTCAGTCCCTGACCGGTGAGGAGGCCCCACATGGACTTCCTGCTGCAGCTGCTGGTTAACGGCCTGGTCATCGGATCGGTCTACGCCCTGGCGGCCCTGGGCTTCGTGCTCATCTACAAGTCCAGCCGCGTCCTCAACTTCGCCCACGGAGACTTTCTGGCTTTAGGGACCTTCGTGGCCTTCGCCCTGGCCACCAGCTTGCGCTTGCCGGTCATCCCGTCCATTCTCCTCACCTTGGTGTGCTTCTTCGTGCTGGGGCTGGTGGTGGAGCGGGTGGTGCTACGGCCGCTCATCGGCAAGGAGATCATCGCCGTCATCATGGTGAGCATCGGCCTCTCCAGCGTCATCAAGGGCGTCATGTACCTGATCTGGGGCCCCGGGTACTTCCTCTTTCCCGAGTTCATGCCCGACATCCCCATCATCATCGGGGACCTGTACCTGTCCCCCCTGCATCTGTTGGCGCTGGCCGTCTCCGCGGCGTTCCTGGGCCTGTTCAGCCTGTTCTTCAAGCACAGCACCTTGGGGGTCGCCATGCGGGCGGTGGCCGACGACCAGCAGGCTGCGCTGTCGCTGGGCGTCAGCGTCCGCAAAATTTTCGCCGTCGCCTGGGGGATCGCGCTCTTGAGCGCGGTGGCCGCAGGCGTTATCGTGGGCAGCATCACCAGCCTGAGCACCGAAGGCCTGGCCACCATCGGCGTCCTGGTGTTTCCCGCCGTGATCGTGGGCGGGCTGGACAGCATCCCCGGCGCCGTCATCGGGGGGCTCCTCATCGGGGTGCTGGAGAACCTGACCGCCGGTTTCATCGATCCCATGCTGGGCGTGAGCCTCCGGTCGGTGGTGCCCTTCATCGTGCTGGTCGTCATCCTCATGCTGAAACCGTACGGCTTGTTCGGCACCGTGGAGATCGAGCGGGTGTGACGGGAGGCGGCGGGACGTGCGGTTTTCGGCATGCGGCAACTACAAGACCCGCTACGAAGACGAGGCCACCATCTTCCCCAACGACACCGGCCGCGTCTTCGTCGCGGCGCTGCTGGTATTCCTCGCGACGCTGCCGTGGTGGCTCAGCCCGTATCTCGTGTTTGTGGCCACGCTGATTGGGCTGTTCATCGTGGGCGCCGTCGGGCTCAACATCTTGACCGGCTCCACGGGGCAGATCTCCCTCGGGCACGGCGCGTTCATGGGCTTGGGGGCGTACGCCGCGGGCCTGCTGGCCCAGGCGGGCCTGCCCTTTTGGCTGGCCATTCCCCTCGCGGGGGCGGTGACCGCCGTAGCCGGGGCGTTCTTCGGCATCCCGTCGCTGCGGGTGAAGGGGCTGTACCTGGCCCTGGCCACGCTGGCGGCCCAGGTGATCCTCCAGTTCGCCTTCAACCTGTTTGACAGCCGCGGCGGCGGCACGTCGTATTTGTCGGTGCCGGAGCCGACCTTGTTCGGCCTCACCCTGGACAGGGACCGGATGTTCTTCTACGTGGTGTTTGTCACGGTGGTGCTGGCCGTCTACGCGGCGCTGAACCTGTTCCGCACCCGGGTGGGCCGGGCTTTTACGGCCATCCGGGACAATGACCGGGCCGCGGCGGCGATGGGCATCAACGTGTTCGCGTACAAGCTTTTGGCCTTCTCCATCGCCGCCTTCTACGCGGGCGTGGCCGGGGCGCTGTGGGCGTACGCGTCCGGCGTGGTCAGCGCGGAGCGGTTCACCTTGCTCTTGTCGGTGGAGTACCTGGCCATGATCATCGTCGGCGGCCTCGGCAGCGTTTTGGGCTCCATCATGGGCGCCACCGTCATCACGGTGCTCCCCGAAGTGCTGCGGGTGCTGGCGGACTCCCTCTCGCAGGTGCTGCCCCAGGCCACCCACTTGTTCCTGGCCATGCGTTTCGCTGTGTTCGGCCTCATCATCGTCGGGTTCCTGATGTTCGAACCCCAGGGCCTGGCGGACCGGTGGCGCGTCACCAAGACGTACTTCAACACGTGGCCTTTCCGGTACTAGCGGTACTCACCGCGCGGCGGCCCGGGCCGGCCGCGGCCGGGGCGGGACGACCCAGGCAGGTGCGAGCCGGTCTGCGCCTGGGGACGGCGGGATGGGCGGCGGTGCGGAACAATTACCGAAAGGGGATGGAGGCAAGATGCGTCGGGCATGGCTTGTGGTGCTGATGGTCGTCGCGGTCCTGGCGGCGCCGGCGCTGGCCCAGGATGTGCCGACCATCAAGGTGGGCGCCATCGTGACCTACACCGGGCCCACCAGCGACGTCGGGTCCCACTACGGCGACGGCATCCGGGACTACTTCCGCTGGCTGACGGAAGAGCAGGGCGGCATCGTGGAAACCGCTTTCGGCCCCGTGCGGGTGGAACTGGTCTGGACCGATGACCAGTACAACCCGCAGGTGGCCCTGACGGCCCTGCGGCGGTTCGTGTCCGAGGAGAACATCGTCGGGGTCATCACCTGGGGCACCGGCGCCAACCTGGCCCTCATGGACGAGCTCAACCGCTCGGAAGTGCCGGCCTTGTCGGCCTCTTTCCACCGGGGGCTTTTGGACCCGCCGGGGCAGTACAACTTCTTCATCAGCACCAACTATGACAACCACATGCGGGTGCTCATCGACTACGCCGTGAGCCAGCATACGGGCTCCTCGCCCATGCGTATCGCCTTCAGCGTCCACCCCTCGCCCTACGGCCGCTCGCCGCTGGAAGCCGGGCGGGCCTACGCGGAGCAGCTGGGCCTGAGCGTCGTCGCCTCCCAGGAGCTGGCCGCGGACGTGCTGGACGCCACCGGGCAGGTGCTGGAGCTGCGGCGGGCCGGGGCCGAGTACGTGTTCTTCCAGAACGTGGCCCAGCCGGTGTCCGTGTTCCTGCGGGACGCGCGGCGCCAGGGCCTGCGGGCTCAGTTCCTGGGCATCCACTACGCGGGCGGCGAAGAGCTGCTGCATCTGGCCGGCCGCAACGCGGACGGGTTCATCACCACCTCCGCCACGGTGACGTGGGACACGGACGTGCCGGGCATGGAGTTCGTGCGCTCCCTCAACGCCCGGTACCATCCCAACGTGGCCGTACGCCCGCCCCACTACGCGCAGGGCGTCGTGACGGCCATGGTGCTGACCGAAGCCCTGCGCCGGGCGACGGCGCCGACGGGCCGCGCCGTGAAGGAAGCCCTGGAAACGCTCAAGGACTTTGATGTGGGCGGCGTGGCGCCTCCCATCACCTTCGGGCCGGACCGGCACTGGGGCGCGGATACGCTCTACCTGTACCGCATCGACGCCAACGCCAACCGGCTCGTGTTCATCGGCGAGTTCGCACCCAACTACGATTAGGGAGAGGCTTATGACGCAACCGGCTGCCCTGGGGACCCCGGCCGCGGGGTCCCCGGCCGCCCTTGCCGGCGCGAACGCACCGCTTCTGGCGGTCAACAACATCGAAGTGGTCTACCACGACGTCATCCTCGTGCTCAAGGGCGTCTCCCTGGCGGTGCCCAAGGGGCGGATCGTGGCCCTCTTGGGCACCAACGGCGCGGGCAAGTCCACGACGCTCAAAGCCATCTCAGGCCTGCTGAGCGCCGAGGAAGGCCACGTGCGCCAGGGAACTATCCACTACCAGGGCCGCAACATCGCCAATGCGGACCCGGCGGAGATCGTGCGCGTAGGGATCGTGCAGGTGCTGGAGGGGCGGCGCATCTTCAAGCACTTGACGGTCGAAGAGAACCTGCGGGTGGGCACCGTCACCCGGCGGGACGGGCAGATCCGCCAGGACATGGAGCTGGTCTACCAGTACTTCCCTCGCCTGTACGAACGGCGCCGGCAACTGGCCGGCTACTGTTCCGGCGGCGAACAGCAGATGCTGGCCATCGGCCGGGCGCTCATGGTGCGGCCGCAGCTTTTGCTTTTGGATGAGCCGTCGCTGGGGCTGGCGCCCATGCTGGTGCAGGAGATCTTCGAGATCGTGGCCCGCATCAACGCCGAGCAGGGCACCACCATCTTGCTGGTGGAGCAGAACGCCCGGGTGGCCTTGAACGTGGCCCATTACGGCTACATCATGGAGAACGGCCGCATCGTGCAGGAGGGACCGGTGGAGCAGCTCAAGAATAATCCGGACGTAAAGGAATTTTACCTCGGGCTGACCGAATCGGGCGCCCGCAAAAGCTACCGGGACGTCAAGGCTTACCGCCGCCGCAAGCGCTACATGTAGCAGACGGGCTCTTCCCGGGCGTATGCTGGATGGGGGGATTGGGCGTGAGCCGTACACAGGACCGCCTGGTGCAGTTGCCGGCCGGCGGCATGCAGGAGCGCAAGCCGCGGTTTCTCACCACCTCCGGCGTCGCCGTCAAGGGGCTGTATGGGCCCAGCGACGTGGCGGGGCTGGACTACGAACGGGATCTGGGCGATCCGGGGCAGTACCCCTTCACCCGGGGCATCCACGCCACCATGTACCGGGGCCGGCTCTGGAC
>DATCKT010000349.1:0-3868 GCA_036562195.1 Limnochordales bacterium | reverse complement strand
TCCACCCGCACCCGGAAGGTGGGATCCTCCTCGGCC
This sequence comes from Limnochordales bacterium, assembly GCA_036562195.1. GTDB lineage: Bacteria > Bacillota > Limnochordia > Limnochordales > ZCTH02-B6 > ZCTH02-B6. The sequence goes on along the minus strand of DATCKT010000349.1, from coordinate 3,832 downwards.
AGCCGGGCCAGGGCCACGCCCAGCTTATCCTGGTCCGCCTTGGTCTTGGGCTCGATGGCGCAGGAGATGACCGGCTCGGGAAAGCGCGGCGGCTCCAGCTGGATGGGCTCCGCCTCCGCGCATAGCGTGTCGCCGGTGACGGTCTGCCGCAACCCAACCGCCGCCACGATGTCGCCCGCGAAGGCCGCCTGCACGTCCTCGCGATGGTTGGCGTGCATGCGCACCAGCCGGCCAATGCGCTCCTTGGCTCCCTTGGTGGAGTTGTAGACGTAGGTGCCCGCCTGCAAGGTCCCCGAGTAAACCCGCAGGTAGCAGAGCTTGCCCACGTAAGGATCCGCCTGGATCTTGAAGGCCAGCGCCGACAAGGGCGCGTCGTCGGAGGACGGTCGCGTCACCGACTGGCCCGTCCGCGGGTCCACACCCTCCACCGCGGGCAAGTCCACCGGCGAGGGCAGGTAGTCCACTACCGCGTCCAGAAGGGGCTGAACCCCCTTGTTGCGGAAGGAGGAGCCGCACAGCACCGGCACCAGCTGCCCGGCAATGGTGGCCCGGCGCAGGGCACGCCGCAGCTCCTCCACCGGGATGGGTTCGCCCTCCAGGTAGCGGGCCATCAGCTCCTCGTCGGTCTCCACGATGGCCTCCACCAGCTCCTCGCGGGCCTTGCGGACCTGCTCCCTCATCTCCGAGGGCACCTCGGTTTCGTCACTGCGGGTGCCCAGGTCGTCCACATACAACACCGCCCGCTCCCGCAGCAGATCCACCACGCCCTGGAAACGGTCCTCTGCGCCCACCGGCAGCTGGATGGGTATGGCCCGAGCGCCCAGCTTGCGGCGGATCTGTTCCACCGCGCCCAGGAAGTCAGCCCCCACGCGGTCCATCTTGTTGACGTAGCAGATCCTGGGTACCCGATATCGGTCGGCCTGCCGCCAGACCGTCTCCGACTGGGGCTCGACCCCCTGCACGGCGTCGAAGATGACGATGCCGCCGTCCAACACCCGCAGGGACCGCTCCACCTCCACGGTGAAGTCCACGTGGCCCGGCGTGTCGATGATGTTGATGCGGTGACCGCGCCAGAAGCAGGAGGTGGCCGCTGCGGTGATGGTGATGCCACGCTCCCGCTCCTGGACCATCCAGTCCATGGTCGCGGCGCCCTCGTCCACTTCGCCGATGCGGTGCACCCGCCCCGTGTAGAACAGGATCCGCTCGGTAGTGGTGGTCTTCCCCGCGTCGATATGGGCCATGATGCCGATGTTGCGCGTTAGCTCGATGGGAACTTCACGTGTTGCCGACACCTAGACGGGTCCTCCCGATGCTGCCACGCCATTGTCAGCAGCAGGCGCTTACCACCGGTAGTGAGCAAAGGCGCGGTTGGCCTCCGCCATCCGGTGAACCTCTTCTCGCCGCTTCACCGCTCCGCCCTGGCCGGCCGCGGCATCCAGCAGCTCGTTGGCCAGCCGGTCGGCCATGGTCTTGTCCTTGCGCTCCCGGGCGTACTGCACCAGCCAGCGCAGCCCCAGCGACACCCGGCGCTCCGGCCGGACCTCCAGAGGCACCTGGTAGGTGGCACCGCCTACCCGGCGCGGCCGGACTTCCAGCATGGGCATGCAGTTCTTCAGCGCCTGGTCCAACACTTCCACAGGATCCCGGCCCGAGCGCTCCCGCACCTTCTCGAAGGCCGTGTAGACGATGCGCTCGGCCAGGCTCTTCTTCCCGTCCTTCATCACCTTGTTGATGAGCCGCTGGACCAGCTCGCTGCCGTATACCGGATCGGGCGGAATCACCCGCCGCGGCACCGGGCCCCGTCGGGGCATCCTCCAACGCTCCCCTCGTTACCGAGCAGCCCCAGGGCTGCACCGCTCACTTTACACCGACCGGCCCACGCGCGCAAATGCCCCGCCTTTCGGCACGGCCCTCGCGCGGGGAACGGGCCCGAAAGGAGTCAAACAGGCCTGATGGTGCCGCCCCGGCCGGGCGACACCCACCGGGAACCGGGCTTACTTCGGCCGCTTGGCCCCGTACTTGGAGCGGCCCTGCCGGCGGTTGGCCACCCCGGCAGCATCCAGGGTGCCCCGGATGATGTGGTAGCGTACCCCCGGGAGGTCCTTCACGCGGCCGCCCCGGATGAGCACCACCGAGTGCTCCTGCAGATTGTGGCCCTCGCCCGGGATGTATGCGGTCACCTCAATGCCGTTGGTAAGCCGCACGCGCGCCACCTTGCGAAGCGCCGAGTTCGGCTTCTTCGGGGTGGTGGTGTAGACGCGGGTGCACACGCCCCGCTTCTGCGGGGCCCCTGGCCCCTCCAGGGTGCGACCTAGCCGGGAATTGTAAATGAACCGCAACGCCGGCGCCTTGCTCTTGCGCCGCACCCTCTCCCGCCCGTAACGCACCAGCTGGTTGAACGTGGGCATCCACCCTAACCCCCTTTCGCCTGGCGCTTCGCCGTCGGTTGCTCCTCCACCAGCGCGGCGGTCGATGCGCCCACCTCGATGCCGCAGGCCCGGCCCAGCGCCTGCATGCTCTCTACGTAGATCAGCTGGACCGCCTGACTGCGGGCCAGCTCCACGATGGGCTGCACCACCGCCGGATCGGCGTCCCGGGCCACGAACACCGCTCGGGCCACCCGCCGCTGCAAGGCCCTCAGGGTCTGACGGGCTCCGACCGTCTTCAGCCCTGTCTTGAGCTGTGCCAGCAGGTGTGTCTTCTCCATACCCACCGGAAAGGCCGGCACCCGGAGATCGCCCTCAAACCCTGATCCGGTGCGGATCCACGGCCGCGTGCCCGGACACCCCATGATTCTAACATCGCCCCCCGGGGCTGTCAATCACAGCACTCGTCTTGGCGGGGCGATGGAGCCCATGGACGGGGTTCGTGAATAGCCAGGCCTGCTGGAACTCAGCTCCAGCAGGCCTGGCCCCCCGAAACGCTGGAAGCACGCCCGCGCCGCGTTATGGCTGGCAGCGTTCGGCCCCCGAAGCGACGCGCCCCGACCGCGCCCCGGCTCCGCGCATGCCCGCCGGAGCGCGGACCTCAACCGCGCCTCGACGACCGCCGGCGCCGCGGCCCCGGCTCGCCTGCCTCTTCTGCCGGTGCCTCCTCGCCGACGGAGGCCTCCGCGGCCAGAGCCTCCCCGTCCGACGCCTCCTCGTCGGCAGCCACCGCTGGCCAGACGGCGGCACCGTCGCCATCCGCTCCCGAGGCCACGCCGCCATTCGCCTCCGCCGTCCCGCGGCCTTCCGCTGTCAGCGACGCGGCGCGCCCGCCGTCGGCCGTAGCCGCATCCACGCCCGCCCCCTCGGGAGTGGCAAGCCCGCGGAGCAAACGGGTGATGGCCGCCGTGGCCCCCGTCAGCGGCGGGGCCGCGGGCACGGCGCCTGGAGCCGGCGACACCTTCGCGCCCCGATACCGCGAAACGCCGGTACCTGCCGGGATCAGCTTGCCGATGATGACGTTTTCCTTGAGGCCCAGCAGCGGGTCCACCTTGCCCTTGATGGAGGCGTCCGTCAGCACCCGAGTGGTCTCCTGGAACGAAGCCGCCGACAGGAAGCTCTCGGTCGCCAGCGACGCCTTGGTGATGCCCAGCAGAACCGGCTTCCAGGAGGCCGGCCGGCCGCCCGCCTCCGTCACCCGGCGGTTCTCGTCGTCAAGATCGTGCTGGTCCACGATGCCGCCGGGCAGGAGTTCGGTGTCACCCGGGTCCTCCACCCGCACCTTGCGCAGCATCTGCCGGATGATGATCTCGATGTGCTTGTCGTTGATGTCGACGCCTTGCGAGCGGTAGACGCTCTGCACCTCCTGCAGCAGGTACATCTGCACGGCCCGGATGCCCTTGATC
>DATCKT010000345.1:0-1960 GCA_036562195.1 Limnochordales bacterium | reverse complement strand
TAGGTGGGCACCGCCGGCGCGATGGGAGCGTGCCGCGATAAGGCGTGCAGCAGCGACCGCATGCGCCAGGTGATGGGGTCCGTGACGACCTGGGCGCCCTCGGGTGGCTCAAAAGCAAAAGTGTCCGGGGCCAGCTCCGGGTCAAAGTCAAGGTCCGAGCGGACCACGACGCCCACCAACTGGCAGCCGGGGCCGTAGTGTTCTTCTTTCCACAAGAAGTAGTGCACCTGGTCGATCCAGTAGCGGCTGTACGCGTAAGGCTTGCCGCCTTCCACCAAGTACACGGCGCGCCCGCCGGGTCCCTGGGCCTCGCTCCACGCCCACTGGCCCGGCGTCAACCGCCCGTGCGGCGAGGGCCGGCCAAACCCCAGCGGCGGGGCCACCTGGTCCCAACCCGGCGCGCGGGCCTCCGTGTGCAGCACATACGGGGAGCGGGAGTCGTAAAGCCACCGCTCTTCGCCGTTCCACACCGCGATGCGCCGGCCATCGTCGTGATCCTCCTCCACCCGCAGCTCCGCGGGGGGCCGCCACGCGATGGTCCGAGCCACCGTCTCAACACCGTGGCGCAAAATAGTCGTCTGCAACTCCCGGTAAAACACCGGCTGGAGCCACCGGGCTTCTTCGGCTTGCCGCAGCAGCCGCAAGGCTTCCGCAGCCGACTGTTGCTCCCCACTATCTCCGGCCGCCCCGCACGCCAGCGCCCGTGGCGGGGCAGGCGTGAACATCATGGCGAGGGACACCAGGAGGAGTCCCCCGGCGCCCCAACGCCGCATCGCCCTCGTCATCCGCCATCGCCTGTCCTTAACGGAACTCGCCCGACGCCACCAGCGCCCAGTCCATCCAGTCGCCGGCCCCGGTTTCCAGGAGCGACGCGTACCAGCTGTGCTCGTACAGCGCCTCCTCCACCGCGGTGGGCGCGGCCGCGTCGCGGACGGCAACGCGCGCCACCCAGCCGCTGCCAGCCAGCCAACCCGCGATGACCACCGCGGCGACGGCCCCGCCAGCCACCGCTCCCTGCCAAAACCGCACCCGTGGCCGCCGGCGTACTCGCTGCGCCTCGCGGAAGCGCACATGCCCCACGATGGTCTCCGCCAGACCTGCAGGAGGCGGCGGCGCCGGGGCGCGGGCCAAAAGCTGCTTCACCGCCTGCATCCCGGCCAGCTCCCGCCGGCACGCGGCGCACCGGGCCAGGTGAGCCCGCACGCGATCCCGGACCTGGCGGGGCAGCTGATCATCCAAATAGGCAGACAGCAACTCCGACGAGCAGCGCAACCCCAACCCCTCCCGGCGCATCACGACACCGAAGCAGCTCCCGAGGCGGGCCGCTCGCCAGCCGCGTCCAGATACGGGCGCAGCTCTTCGCGTAAGGCCCGCCGGGCGTAAAAAAGGCGCGATTTGACCGTGCCCAGCGAACAGCGAAGGATATCCTTGATCTCCTCGTAACGAAAGCCGTACATGTCGTGCAGCACCAGCACCGCCCGGTGCTTGTCGCTCAGCCGCGCCAACGCCCCCTGAAGCGCCTCGGCCAGCTCCCGCTGCTCGGCCCGCAGGGCGGGATCTACCGCACCTGGGTCTGGCCGCGCCTCATGGCCGTTCCAGCCCGCCGCCGGGTCTTCGGTTCCCGGCGGCCCGCCGTCCAAGGACAGGACCCGCCCCTGGTGCCGGCGCACCCGGCGCAGGTGGTCTAGGCAAACGTTGGTCGTGATGCGGTAGAGCCACGTTTTGAAATCCGCGTCGCTGCGGAATGTGGGCAGCGCCCGGTAAACTTTTAAAAAGACCTCTTGCGTCACGTCCTCGGCGGCGTCCGGCCCCACCATGCGGCAGGCGTAGCCGTACACCTGGCCGTGGTGGGTTTTGACGAGCGTTTCAAACGCGCGCACATCGCCGGTCAGGGAGCGTTCGATGAGTTCGGCCACGGACGGCTGGCCGGGCTTGCGGCTGGTCACGGGTGCGCCCCTCC
>DATCKT010000153.1:0-4017 GCA_036562195.1 Limnochordales bacterium | reverse complement strand
TCCGGATCGGCGGGGTAGACGTCACCCGACTCAGCGAGCGGGAGTTGCGCCCGCTGCGGCGCCAGGTGCAGATGGTGTTTCAGGACCCCACCTCATCCTTGAATCCCCGCCGCCGGGTGCAAGACATCTTAGAGGACCCCCTGATCATCCACGGCTACGGCGACGCCCGTGCCCGGCAGCGGCGGGTTCGGGAGTTGCTTGAGCTCGTGGAGCTGCCAGCGGATTTCATGTACCGGTACCCGAGCCACCTGAGCGGCGGGCAGAAGCAGCGGGTCGGGATCGCGCGGGCGCTGGCCCTGGAGCCCCAGTTTATCATCTTGGATGAGCCCACCTCGGCCTTGGACGTGTCGGTGCAGGCCAAGATCGTGGCGCTGCTCAAGCGGCTGCAGTCGCAGCTTGGGCTCACCTACCTGTTCATCACCCATGACTTGAGCCTCGTGCGCAACGTCGCCGATCAGGTGGGCGTGATGTACCTGGGGCGATTGGTGGAGCAGGGCCCCGTGGAACGAATCTTCCGTCGGCCGGAGCACCCCTACACCCGGGCGCTCCTCTCGTGCATTCCGACGGTGTACGACGAAGAGCTGAGCCTTATCCCCGAAAAGGTTCCGCTGACGGGCGAGATCCCAAGCCCGGCCCAGGCGCCGTCTGGCTGTCCGTTCCATCCCCGCTGCCCCCAGGCCATGGACGTGTGCCGGCAGATCATGCCCGACCCGGTGAGCCTCGAAGACGGTGTGGTAGTACGCTGTCATCTGTTTGGAAAGGAGACTTCTGGGCATGAATCCCGCACTGCAAGTTGACGGAGTTGGTGCAAACAGTCGCAGCGCCGGTCGGGGCCCCCGGGTGCTGCACGTCATCCCGGTGGACGCGCCGGCCACGAGGGTCCAACGGGTGCGGGCGCTGCTTCAATCCATCGCGCATCCGGGCACCGAAGTCGAGGTGACCGCGCTGCCTGGCGGGCCGCGGGACCTTGAGTACCACGTGGCGGACCACATGGCGCTGCACCTGATGCTCGAGCGGGTCCCGGAGTGGCAAGGAGCTTACGACGCCGTGGTCGTCGCCTGCTTCTACGACCCCGGCCTGCGCGAGCTGCGGGAGGCCCTCGACATGCCCGTTGTGGGCGTCGGCCTCGCTTCGATGCATGTGGCGAGCCTCCTTGGCGCCCGCTTTTCCATCATTGTCGGGCGGGCCAAATGGATCCCGCGCATGTCGGACAACGCCCATGTCTACGGCTTCACCCGCCGGATCGCGTCGTGGCGCCCGGTCACCGTGTCGGTCGCAGAACTCCACGCCGACCCCAGCGCCGCGTACGCCCGCATCAAGGCGGAAGCGCAGCGGGCAGTGGAGGAGGATAGGGCGGAGGTCATCGTGCTGGGGTGCGCCGCGATGGAGGACACGGCCGAGAGACTCCAGCAAGAGCTGGGCGTGCCCGTGGTCGACCCGGTGGTGGCAGGGTTTAAGCTCGCGGAGATGCTCGCGGACTTGCGCTACAAGGTGGGCTTGTCCACCAGCAAGGTGTACGACTACGAACCGGTCCCGGGCGGCGGCGCCCGAACGTGCCGCGGAACCCGGGATTGAGCGGTGGCCGCGAGGAGGTCGAGAGGGGCTGATGCCATGATCGTGGACCGGGAATTTGTGCACGATGCCGTATACGGTGGGGCGCTTTTGGGCGGCGGCGGTGGCGGGGCGCTGGAGGAAGGCCTGCGCCAAGGCTTGCTGGCTGTCGAAGTCGGCACGGTGCAGCTGATCTCTCTAGACCAACTGCAAGACGACGATGTGGTGCTGACCGTGTCCAGCGTTGGCGCCCCGGCGGCCGCGGACCAGTACGTGAAACCCATGGACTATGTGGAAGCCGTCCGGCTGTTGCAGGAGGCCACTGGGGTGAAAGTGGCGGGCCTCATCACCAGCGAAAACGGCGGCGGCGGGACGGTCAACGGCTGGTTTCAAGCGGCCGTCCTCGGGCTGCCGGTTATCGACGCGCCCTGCAACGGCCGGGCCCATCCTACGGGCTTGATGGGCGCGATGGGGCTGCACCGGAAACGGGACTTCCGCTCGGTACAAACCGCGGTGGGCGGGGACCCGGCCCGTGACCGACGGGTGCGGCTGCTCCTCGAAGCACCGCTGCCGGTGGCCGCCGCGGCGGTACGGCGGGCGGCGGTGGAGGCCGGCGGCCTGGTGGCCGTGGCCCGTAATCCCGTGCCGGCATCGTACGTCCGGGAGCACGCGGCCGTGGGCGCCATCAGCCTCGCCGCTCGGGTCGGCCGGGCCATGCGGGAGGCGATACCCCGGGGCGGCGCCGCGGTGGCCGCGGCAGCAGCCGCTGCCCTTAATGGCACCGTCGTGGCCGAGGGCGAAGTAGTGCACAAGCAACTCGTCACCGAGGACGGTTTCGACCACGGGCGCGTGGTGATCCGCAGCGGCGGTGAAGAGTACGCGCTGAGCTTTTGGAACGAGTACATGACCCTGCAGTACAAGGGCCAGCGTTTGGGGACGTTCCCCGATTTGTTGGCCACGGTGGCTGCCGACACGGGGCGGCCAGTGTCCAGCGCCGAGATCCGCGAGGGCATGCGGGTGCTGCTGCTGCACGTGCCCGCTCGGAACCTGATCTTGGGCGCCGGGATGAGGGATCCGGAGCTCTTCCGCGTTGTTCAGCAGGTGCTGGGCGAGGAGGTGATCGCCTATGCCTTCCCCTCCTCCGCTGCCTGAAAGACCCGCGCGGCGGGTTGGGTTTGTCACCATCGGCCAGTCGCCCCGGGACGACGTCGTGCCGGGCATGCGGCCCTATCTGGGCGCCGTCGAGGTGCTCGAGGCGGGCGCGCTGGATGGGCTGGACGCGGCGGAGATCGCAGCCCTCGCCCCCCGGGACCCTGACCGGGTGCTGGTCACTCGGCTGCGGGACGGCTCGTCGGTGAAAGTGGATAAAGAACTGGTCCTCCCGCGGCTGGCGGAGTGCGTGGTGCGTCTTGAGGCGGCCGGAGCCGCGGTCATCGTGCTGTTGTGCACCGGGTCGTTCCCGCCCCTCGCCTCGCGGGCGCTTGTGCTCGAGCCCGACCGGATTCTGCGCCACGTGGTACTGGCCGTGGCGCGAAGCGGCAGCCGCATCGGTGTCATGGTACCGGCGGAGGATCAGGTCAACGCGCTGCGCGCCCGCTGGCAGACCGCAGGAGTCGACCCGGTGGTGGCGGCAGCCTCGCCGTACGGGTCCCGGGATGCGCGGCTTGAAGCGGCCCGCAGGCTGAGGGAAGCTGGCGCTGAGCTGGTGGTGCTCGACTGCGTCGGCTACACACGGGCCATGAAGGAAGACATCGCCCCGATCGTGAATTGCCCCGTCCTGGTGGCCCACGAGGCGGTGGCCCGGGTCGCGGGGGCGTGGCTGTAGCGAAACGCGCCCCAGCCACGGACCTCGCACGGACTTCGCCCAGCTGGCCGCGAACTTTCAGATGAAGAGGGAACTGAAAGCGATCCTGCTGGCCAAGCGGATGGCCATCCTGGTTTCCCGGTAATACCACTCTAAAGGGCGCGACAGCGGCGGCTGGTGCTGGCCCGGGCGGTCAATTTACACGGAGAAAACCGCATGATCGTCTTTGGCAATACGATCCTCGTGTTCGCATGAGCGCCGGAGGCGCCCCTTGTTAGGGCTTTGGCCGGCCGAGCGGGTTCCCGCCGGGGGCCGTTGCCCCCTGTTGGGCCACTTGCCCGATGGGCACAAGGGTGACACCCTTCGCGGTGAGGCTTTCCCGCAGCCGCTTGAGGATAGCAACAGCACCCGGGCTGTCGCCGTGGACGCAGATGGTGTCGGCTTTCACGGGCACCCACTCGCCGGTGATGGCCTGGACGCGCCCCTCGCTCACCATCCGCCAAACCCGTTCCGCCACTATTTCGGGGTCGTGGATGACCGAACCAGGCTGGCGGCGGGAAACGAGCCGGCCGTTGGCGTCGTACGCCCGGTCGCCGAAGACTTCGCACGCGACCCGCGCGCCCATCTCCCGGGCCACTTGCTCAAAGCGGCTGCCCGAAAGC
>DATCKT010000341.1:0-2134 GCA_036562195.1 Limnochordales bacterium | reverse complement strand
CCGCCGGCGGCCGCGCTGGAAGCCCTGCTGGCCGCCTTGCTGGACGCGCCCGCCCAACCGGTGCTGCTGGAAGCGCTGGGCCCGCCGGCCCGCCTGCTGGTGGGTTACGCGGGCACCGCGGCCGAAGTGGACTTTGCCGTAGCCGAGGCGAGCCGCATTGCGCAAAAGGTGTTGGGGTTCGCCGGTGAAACCGCGGTCGCCGTCCCCTGGGAAGGTGCCCATGCGGAAGCGCTGGCCGCCCACCGGGGCGGCGAAGACGCGGCCCTCACGCTCCGGCTGCACGTACCCAGCTCCCACGTAGCGGCGCTGCTGGAGCAGGTGGCCAAGGACGCCGCCGCCGGCGGCGTGCCCTGCCGCTATGCCGTCCACGCCGCGGTGGGCATCGCGCGGGTGCACCTGGGCGGCGCGTCCGAGCAGGCCCTTCAGAGCCTCGTCGAAAACTGGCTCAGCGCCGCCCGCCGCCGGGGCGGCAACCTGGTCGTCGAGCGGGCGCCGCTGCCCCTCAAGCGGGCGCTCCCCGTCTGGGGCGAGCCGCCGCCGGCGCTGTTTCTCATGCGGGCGCTGAAGGAGAAGTTCGACCCGCACCGGATTTTGAATCCAGGCCGCTACGTGGGCGGCATGTGAGGAGGAAACCTGGTGGCCACCGACCGCGCCGCCCAGCCGGGCGCGACCGCTTCAACCAGGCCCATGCACACCGACGCCGCTTCGCAGGCAGCCGAACCCATTCCCATGGACCAGCTGCTCCGCTGCGTCCACTGCGGCCTGTGCACGTCCGCGTGCCCGACTTACCTGGAGCTGGGCAACGAGGCCGATTCGCCCCGGGGCCGCATCCACCTGATGCGGGCCGTGGCCGAAGGCCGGCTGGAGTGGACCGCCGACGTGGTGGCGCACCTGGATTTGTGCCTGGAGTGCCGGGCGTGCGAAACCGCGTGCCCGTCGGGCGTGCAGTACGGCCACCTGCTGGAAGCGGCCCGGGCCGACATCGCCCGCTCCTATCGCCGCCCGTGGCGGGAGCGGCTGTTGTTGGGCGTGTTGCGGGACGGCATTTTCCCCTACCCCAACCGCCTGCACGCGGCCCTGTGGCCCGCTCGCGCCTTTGGGGGCCTGCTGCGCCGCCTGCAAGGGGTGCTGCCCGCCGACGTGCGCCACATGCTGGCCCTGCTGCCGCCGGATTGGCGGCCGGCGCCGCCCCTGCCGGCGGTCATTCCTGCCCGCGGAAAGCGCCGCTACCGGGTCGCGCTGCTGACAGGCTGCGTCGGTCAGGTGCTGTTCCAGCACACCAACTGGGCCACCGCCCACGTGCTGGCGGCCAACGGCTGCGAAGTGCTGGTTCCCCGGGGCCAGGTCTGCTGCGGCGCCTTGCACGCCCATTCGGGGGCGCCCGACGCGGCGCGGCGGTTCGCCCGGCGCAACCTGGACGCGTTTGACCTGGACGGCGTGGACGCGGTGATCACCAACGCCGCCGGCTGCGGCTCCACACTCAAGGAGTACGGCCGGCTCCTGGCGGAAGATCCGGACGACGCGTCGCGGGCGGTCCGCTTTTCCTCCCGGGTGCGGGACGTGAGCGAATTCCTGGCCGCGATCGACTTGGTGCCGCCGCCGCACCCCGTGGAGCGGGTGGTGGCCTACCACGACGCATGCCACCTGGCCCACGGGCAAGGCGTGCGCAGCGAGCCGCGCCGGCTGTTGCAGGCCATCCCCGGCCTGCGCCTGGTGGAACTGCGGGACGCGGACCAATGCTGCGGCAGCGCGGGGCTGTACAACATCCTGCAGCCGGACATGGCCGGCCGGCTCTTGGCCAAGAAGATCGCCGCCATCCTGGAAACCGGCGCCGACACCGTGGCCACCGGCAACCCGGGCTGCCTCATGCAGATCGCCAAAGGCCTGCGGGAGCAGGGCTATCCCATCGACGTCCGCCACCCAGTGGAGCTGCTGGCGGAGGCGTACGGTTTCCATATGAAACCAGACGGCAGCGTCAGGGCGGCGGGCCGCATGCCGTCAGCGGGCTGAAAGGACCCCCGCCGCGTTCAGCGCCCCGCCGCGGGGCATGCCCGGGCCGTCCGGGTGGACAAGATGAGGTGGGACCCGTGACGATCACCGATCTTTTCTGGATATTCCTTATCTTGAGCTGGAT
>DATCKT010000336.1:0-2878 GCA_036562195.1 Limnochordales bacterium | reverse complement strand
GGCTACGACCGGGCGGCGGCCATCGCCAAGGCGGCGTTCGATTCGGGCCGCACGGTGCGGGAGGTGGCCCTGGAGCAGCAGGTGCTGCCGGCGGACGAGCTGAACCGAATTCTCGACCCGCTGAGCATGGTCGATCCCAAGGGGTGATCCGGGGATGGAGTACGCGGACTTGCGGGCGCGCATCGTCGGCGCCCTGGACGAGCGCCGCCGCGCGACCGACGATCCGTACGAGCAAAAGGCGTTGCACCGGGTGATGTCCATCGCCGTCTGGGTGGTGGACCAGAACCGGTACAAGCCCGGCGTCGATCTGCCGGCGCTGCGGGCGATGGCGCTCGAGGAGATCGACATCTACCTCCACAAGATGCTGGTCGACGGCTTCGGCGATCGGGAACTGATCCGGGCGGTGCAGGAGGCCCGGGAGTTGGTGGCCGACCTGTTCACGCAGCTGATCAAGGAGGCCGCCCAAGGCGCCAAGGCGACGGCCGGCAAGGCCGCGGACTGACGAACCGGACGTCCTGGTGAGCCAAGGGGTCCCCTGCGGCGCCGGCGCGGCGGCGCTGCGGGGGACCGCTCTGCACGAAGGGAGGCTGCGCCCTTGAAGGTGGCTGTGCGCGGCAACGCCCGCCTGCTGGGCAACACGCCCGAGGAGATCATCGCCGGCCTGTGGGAACTGGGTTTCCTCGTGCCTGAGGGCGCGTCCGCCCAAGACTACTTGCACCACCTGGAGCGGGTGCTGGCGGAGCGGCACGGCGTTCGCATCCCGGCCGATATCGCCCCCGCGGAGCGGGCGGAGCGCGTCGTGTTGGCCCTGGTGGAAACCGGCCAGCTGGACCTCTTGGAAGACTGACCCCGGGGCGGCAGGCGTCCCGGGCGACCCCGCTGGAGGCGGCTGACCGTTGATCCGCATCCTGCATTTGGCCGACCTGCACCTGGGATGGACGCCCCATTACCTGGGACCGCGAGCGGAAGAGCGCCGTCGGGAGCGGGACAGCCTTCTGCGTCGCACCGTCGATTGGGTGCTGCAAGCCCGCAGCGCCGACATGGTGATCATCGCCGGCGACCTGTTCGAGTCGCACCGGCCGCCGCCGGCCCTGGCGGAGCAGGTCCTGGGGGACCTGGCTCGGCTTGAGCAGGCCGGGGTGGCGGTGGTCACCGTCCCCGGCAACCACGATGAGATCACCTACCATGATTCGGTGTACCGGCAGCTGAGCGCCCGCTGGCCGGGCGTGTTGATCCGGGATCCCATGCCGACCCATGCGGCCACGCTGCAGGTAGCCGGCGTACCGGTGCACATCTACGGCCTGGCCTACACCGGCGGCCTCACCCAGACCCAACCGCCCCTGCGGGCGTTCCCGCGCCTGGAGGCGGAGGGGCTGCATGTGGCCGTCTTCCACGGCTCCCTCGAATGGGACGCGGGCGAGCGGAGCCTCCCGCTCATGCTGGACGCCCTGGCGGCGGCCCGCTACGACTACGTGGCCCTCGGGCACATCCACCAGCACCAGGTGCACCGCCTGCCCGGCGGGCTTGCGGTCTATCCCGGCATGATCGAGGGCAAAGGCTTCTCCGATCCCGGGGTGGGGCATTACACGGTGGCGGTGCTGGGCGCGGGTCCGGCCCGCGTGGAAACCGTCCACGCGGGAGCGCGGCCCGTGCGGGTGGTGGAGCTGGACGTCACCCCGTGTCTTGAGCCCAAGGATGTGGAGGACCGCATCAGGGCCCTGGCGGACTCCCAGGCCATCGTGCAAGTGCGCCTAACCGGCGCCGCGCCCGGGCGCCTGCCCGTCGCCGCCTGGCAAGAGCGCTGGCAGGCCGGTTTCTACCACCTGGAACTCGTCGACGAGACCACCGCCCTGGATGAGGGCGTCGTGGCCGCGTGGGCGGCGGAGCCCACGGTGCGGGGACAGTTCGTCCGGCGCATGCAGGCCGCGTTGGCCCAGGCCGGCGACGCCCGGGAGCGGCTGCTGGTGCTCAAAGCCCTGCGCTACGGCCTGGCCGCGCTGGAGGGACAGGGATCATGACGCCGGTGCGCTGGCGCCGCCTGGTGCTGCACGGATTCGGCCGCTTCGCGGGCTCGGTCTTCCTGGAGCTCGGCCCCGGTCTCAACGTGCTGGTGGCACCCAACGAGGCGGGCAAGTCGACGCTTTTGGCTGGGCTGGCGGCGGTTCTCTTCGGCTTGCCCACGGGCGGGGGACCCGATGAGTTTGGGCAGGGCCGCTGGCGCAATTGGAACGGCCCGCCCCGGTTCGGCGGCGAACTGGAGTTTGAAGCGGGCGGCACCCGCTACCGCATCGAGCGGGATTTCGGCAGCCACCGTGTCCACGTCGCGCAGCTCACCGCCCAGGGGTGGCGGGAGCTGGTCGGCGGTGAGCACAACCCCGGCGCGCGGCGCCGCAACACCCGTTACGAAGACTTCCTGCACGCCACCCTCGGGCTCGCGTCCCGCGAGCTCTTCACGAGCACCTTCGCCCTGGGCCAGCCGCTGCCGGGTCCCCACGCCTTGGACGCCAAGGTGCAGCAACTGGTGTCGGGCGCCGGCACCGCGGCGTATCAGGACGCCCTAAACCATCTGGTGGCCGGTGTGCGGGCGCTGACCAAGTATAGCCGGGAGCTGGGGGTGACGGATCGAAACGCCCTCAAGGACGGGCGCCTGGAGGAGCTCGATCAGCGGATCGCGGCGCTGGAGGAGGTCATCGCGGCCAGCCGCTCCGCCGCCGACTCCCTGGAGGTCATCCACGCGGAGATCCACCGGCTCCGGCAGGCCGAGGCCGATGCCCGCCGGCGCCTCGCGGAGGCGGAAACCGCCTTGCACGCCTGGACCCAGTGGCGGTCGCTGCTGGACCGCCGGCGGGCCTTGCTCCAGCGGCAGCTGCAGCTGGAC
>DATCKT010000331.1:0-8047 GCA_036562195.1 Limnochordales bacterium | reverse complement strand
GTTCTACACCTCCCCGCCCGCTTGCATCCGGTCGGGAATGGCGCCCCGCCACGCCCGGTCCATCTCGGCCAGGCTCACGTCGACGGCCGGCCGGCCGTTGACCGTGATGGCCAGCCGCTGCCCGCCCGTGCGGCCCAGGCGCGCCAGGGGCACGCCCGCCTCCGCCGCAAGGGCCGCCAGGGCCGGCCAGTGCTCCTCCTTCAGCGACACCACGATGCGGGACTGGGTTTCGCCAAATAGCAGCGCGTCGGTGCGCCCAGAGAAGCTCAACGCCACGTCCGCTCCCACGCCGCCCACCAGGCAGCTTTCGGCCAGCGCCACGGCCAACCCGCCGTCGGAGCAGTCGTGGGCCGAGGCCACCAGCCCCTGCTGGATGGCGCGCCAGCACACCTCCTGGACCCGCCGCTCCAGGTCCAGGTCCAGCCTGGGCGGCAAGCCCCGCACCTGGCCGTGGACGACAGCCAGGTATTCGCTGCCGCCCAGCTCCTCCCGGGTTTCCCCCAGCATCGCGACGACGAGGCCGGCTGCCGGGAAGCCCATCCCCACCACCCGATCCAGGTCGTCCACTACGCCGACCATGCCCACGATGGGCGTAGGCGGGATGGGCGTGCCGTCGTGCTCGTTGTACAGGCTCACGTTGCCGCCGGTGACGGGCGTGCCCAAGGCTTCGCAGGCCAGGCTCATGCCCTCTACGGCCTCTTTTAAGGTCCAGAACACCTCGGGCTTCTCGGGGCTGCCGAAATTGAGGCAGTTGGTGATGGCCACCGGCCGGCCGCCGCTGCACACCACATTGCGGGCCGCCTCCGCGACCGCGATCATGCCGCCGGTGCGCGGGTCCAGCTGGCAGTAGCGGGAGTTGCCGTCCATCTTGAGGGCCACCGCCCGGCGGGTGCCCGGGATGCGCACCACGGCCGCGTCGGCCCGCCCGGGGCCCAGGACCGTCCCGGCGCCCACTTCGTAGTCGTACTGGGTGTACGCCCACGCCTTGTCGCTGATGGTGGGGCTGGCCAAAAGCCGCAGCAGGACCGCGTTGCAGTCGTCCGGCTCGGGCACGGACGTAAGGTCCAGCGCCTGCAGGCCGTCCAGGTACGCCGGCCGGGCCGCCGGCGGGTCGTACACCGGCGCCTGGGTGGTCAAGGCCTGCACCGGCACCTCCGCCACCACTTCCCCGTGGTGGCGCACCCGCAGGACGGGCTCCGCGATGACGGCGCCGACGACGGCGCTGGGCACGCCGTGCTTGCGGCAGATGGCGTGCACTTCGTCTTCGAACCCTTGCCGCACGATGACCAGCATCCGCTCCTGCGACTCGGACAGCATGATCTCGTACGCGTCCATGCCCGGCTCCCGCTGCGGCACTCGGTCGAGATCCAGCTCGATGCCGCAGCCCCCGCGGGCGGCGGTTTCCGCGCTGGAGGAGGTGAGCCCGGCGGCGCCCATGTCCTGGATGCCCACCACAAACCCTTGTTCGATGAGCTCCAGGCACGCTTCAATGAGCAGCTTCTCCGCGAAGGGGTCGCCGATCTGGACGCTGGGCCGCTTGGCTTCGGTCTCGCGTCCGAGCTGGTCGGAAGCGAACGTGGCGCCGTGGATGCCGTCCCGGCCCGTGGGCGAACCCACGTACACCACCTTGTTGCCGGGACCGGCGGCCACCGCCCGGGTCAGCCGCTTCCGGGGCAAGAGTCCCACGCACATGACGTTGACCAGCGGGTTGTGCCGGTAGCCCGGCGCAAACTGGATCTCGCCGCCCACGGTGGGCACGCCGACGCTGTTGCCGTACCCGCTGATGCCCGCCACCACGCCACTGAACAGGTGGCGGACTTTTTCATCCTCCATGGGCCCAAAGCGCAGCGAGTCCAACAGGGCGACGGGGCGGGCGCCCATGGCCAACACGTCCCGCAAGATACCGCCCACGCCGGTGGCGGCGCCCTGATACGGCTCGACGGCCGACGGCCGGTTGTGGGATTCGCAGCGGAAGGCGACCAGCGTCTCGCCCGCCCCGACGTCGATCACACCGGCGTTTTCGCCGGGCCCCACCACCACCGCCTCGCCTTGGGTGGGAAACCGCTTCAGCAACCGCTTGGAGTGCTTGTAGGCGCAATGCTCGGACCAGAGCACCGCGAACATGCCCAGCTCGACCCGGTTGGGATCGCGGCCCAGAAGCTCCCGGATGCGCTCGTACTCCTTATCCTTGAGCCCCATGGCTCGCCACGGCGCGACCACGCTCATCTTCAACGGGCACCTCCTGCACTGCCGGCCAAGGCCATCCGCCCGGCGGACCGGGCCGCCACCCAATCCCGCACCGCGGCGAACATGGCCAGTCCGTCGCTGCTGGTCATGTAGGGTTCCACCGCCCGCTCCGGGTGGGGCATGAGGCCCACCACGTTGCCGGCGGCATTGCAAATGCCGGCGATGTTCGCGGCCGAACCGTTGGGATTGGCCGCGACGGTCACTTGTCCCGCCGGATCGCAGTAGCGGAACACGATGCGTCCCTCCCGCTCCAGCTCCTCCAGTACCGGTGCCGGGGCGAAGTAGTTGCCTTCGCCGTGGGCGATGGGCAGGCGGATGACCTGTCCCGGTTGGTAGCGCCCGGTGAAGGGCGTGCCGGTGTTCTCCACCCGCAGGTGGACCGGCCGGCACAGGAAGCGGCGCCCCGCGTTGCGCGTGAGCACCCCGGGCAAAAGCCCCGCCTCGCACAAGATTTGAAACCCGTTGCAGATGCCCAGGACCGGCCCGCCCTCGGCCGCGAAGCGCCGCACCGCCTCCATCACCGGCGCAAAGCGGGCCAGCGCCCCGGCGCGCAGGTAGTCGCCATACGAGAACCCGCCCGGCAAGAAAACCACGTCGGCATCGAAGCTTGTGGCGTCATGGCGCACGTACACCGCCCGCTCGCCCAGCACCTCGGCCACCGCCCGGTACGTGTCCCGGTCGCAGTTGGACCCCGGAAAAACCACGACGGCGCACTTCATCGCGCTGCCTCCCCCGGCACGACCGACTCTACGGCGAAATCTTCAACGATGGGATTGGCCAACAGCCGGCGGGCCATGGCTTCCGCCTGGTCGCGGGCCGCGGCGGCCGACGGGGCGGCCACCACCAGCCGCACCGCCTTGCCGACCCGCACGTCCCCGACACCGCCGAAACCCAGGGTGTGCAACCCCTCCCGCACGGCCTTGCCCTGTGGATCTAGCATGCCTTCCTTGGGCATAATGCGCACCCAGACGGCGAACGTTCCTGCGGCAGGCGAGGAGGATCGTTCGGTCACCCGGACGGCATCCCCCGCCGTCGCGCCGTCGCCGCCCCCGGCCGCGCCGGCCGCCCCGGCGGCTCCGCCGGCGGCCGCCGCGCCCGCGTCCTTTTGGCTGGCCGAGAGCCGGCGCCAGATTTCTTCGTACCCTTCCAGCACACCGCCCCAGTCGCGGCGGAAACGGTCCTTGTCGAGGCGCTGGCCTGTGGCCGCATCCCACACCCGCATGGTGTCGGGCGAGATCTCGTCGGCCACCAACAGATCCCCGTCGGCCAGGCCGAATTCCAACTTGAAATCGACCAGGATCAGCCCGGCCCGGGCGAAGCGCGCCACCAGCACCTCATTGACGCGCCGGGCGACGGCTTCCATTTGATCAACGACGTGGTCGGCTGCGATGCCCAGCGCCCGGATGTGGTCCCGGTTCACCAGCGGGTCGCCCAGGTCGTCGCGCTTGTAGTAGTGCTCCACCACCGGCCGGGGCAGGGGCTGGCCCTCGGGCAGGCCCAGCCGCTGGCTCAAGGATCCCGCCGCCCGGTTGCGCACCACCACCTCCAGCGGCACGATCTCCACCTTCCGGGCCAAGAAAGCCCCCGGTTCCGCTTCCGCCACGAAGTGGGTGGCCACGCCGGCCCGCTCCAGCTCGGCAAAGAGCAGGGCGGAGATCCGGCTGTTCAGCACGCCCTTGCCCGGCATCTCCGCCCGCTTGCGACCGTTCCCCGCGGTGATATCGTCCCTGAAGAAGACCAGCACGCGATCGGCCCGCTCCGTCCCGTACACCGTCTTGGCCTTGCCCCGGTACAGGACGGGTCCTCGCGACGACCCAGCGCCGTTCATGGAACATAGCCTCCCGCCGTTCCGCCTATCGTTCGGCTTTTCCCCGAAACCACACCCCCATGTTACCAGAGGAACGGCGGGTTGGCAACCCAATTTCCGTACATTCTCGAATCACTGTCCGCCTTTGTTCGCCATCCAACCATCCAGCCGCGCCGCCCAGCGGTCGCAAACGGCCAGCGCCTTCCGGGCGGCGGCGCCCACGTACCGCTCCGGCTCGGCCAGCACGGCCCGCTGTTCGGGGGCGAGACGTGCCAGGTAGGGGGCCAGCTCCTCCCGCTCCTGCACCAGCTGCGGCAGGGGCCGGTCCACGCGCTCGGCCTCCAGCGTCAAGCGCCGCACCGCCTCATGGGCGTCGGGGTGGCCTGCGCTGGCCAGCAAGATGTAGAGCGGCTCGGCGATGATGCTGTCCCGGGAGTGGGCGAAGTTGCGGGCCATGGCCTGCCGGTCCACCACCAGCCGCCGGCTTTCCCGCTCCAGCCGCCCCGCCGCCAACGCGAGCCCCGCGACGATCTCGACGACGAAGCGGCTCGACGCGGAGTTGGTCAAATCCCGCTGGTGCTCGGAGATCTGGTCCATGTACACCGTCATCATGCGCGGCATGAACGTCTTCCACAAGCTCTTGACGTGCTCGAAGTTCCACGGGTTGCGCTTGTGAGGCATCGTGGACGAACCCACCTGCTGCGGGTCGAAGGCCTCGCCGGTTTCCCCGATCTCGGTGCGCTGCAGGTGGCGCATGTCGTCGGCGAAGTTGGCCAGCACGCCGAAGCAGCTGACCAGGGCGTGCACGTAGTCGGTCAGATACTCGGGCGCCACCACCTGCGTCGCATGTTCGCCCGGCTCAAGCCCAAGCCGGCCCAGCACCTCCCGCTCGAAGGCCTCGGGATCCGGGAAAAAGAGGGCGGCGGCGTTGTACGCGCCCACCGCGCCGGCCATCTTGCCCCGCAAGTTCAACGCGGCCTGCTCCAGGCGCTCCATGCGCTCCCCCAGCCGCGCGACGTACTCCGCGACGGCGAAACCAAAGGTGATGGGGACCGCGTGCTGCCCGTGGGTGCGGCCAATCTGCAGGGTGTGGGCTTCCCGGCGGGCCAGGGCGATCCACGCGTCCAAGAGCCGCGCGAGCTGCGGCAAAAGCACCTCCCGGGTGACGACCCGGTACTGCAACGCACGGGCCGTGTCCAGGATGTCCATGCTGGTGGCCGTAAAGTGCACGTAGGGCCGGGCTTCCTCGGGCACCCGGTCCCGGATGGCGTTCACCAGCGCCCGCACGTTGTGACGGGTCGTCCGCTCCCGCTCATACACTTCCGCCGGCGAGACGTCCGCCGCGGCCCGGCGCACGGCCTCGGCCACGGCCGGGCTGCAGAGGCCGCGGGCCGCCAGCGTCTCCGTCAAGGCCACCTCCACCTGCAGCTGGTAGCGGACGAAGGCGTCCTCCGACAAGTAGCGGCGCAAGAGCGCGGCCAGTTCCGGGTCGCTGACCCGGTAGCGATGGTCCAGTGGGCTGATGTTTTGAAACACGTACGCGTCCATGACATGCTCCCCCTTCGCCCATGTAAGTTCCGGGCGCGCCGGGCGATCCCTATCAAGGCCCCGGCCAAAAGCGGGGCGCGCGGGCGGCGCACCGCGGGCGCCCGCCGGATCGGCGGCGCGAAAGAACGTGGACGTTCCCTTTGCACCGTCCGCACCCCCTGCATATTTTGGTAGCACCGACCACGCCGACGCGGGGAGGTTCTCCCCCTTGAGCTGCCTGCTGATCCACGGGGACCGGGCGCCCCATCCCGCCTTGGTGAAGCGCCTGTCCGGGTTCGCCTTTTCCCAGGATTTCCAGCCGGGCGATTGGACGTGCGTCTTCCGCTGGGGCACCACCGCCGGCCAGGATGCGGGCCAGTGGGTGGTCAACGCCCGGGAGGCCATCCTGAACGCCACCGGGCCCGAATGCCACAACATCCTGCGCCTGAACAACATCCCGGCCGCCGCCGGCATCGAGCCCCGCTGGCGGGTGCACACGTTCGACCTGCGCACCCTCACGGTGCTGCAGTGGTCCGGCCGCCGGCTGCGCCACATCGGTGCCGCGGCGCCGCGCCTTTTGGCCCGGCTGCGCCATCTGGGCCGGCGGGCGTGCTACGCGCTGGGGCTGCACTTCGGCGCCGTGGACATCGGCGTCGCCTCCGGCGGCCAGCTGGCGGTGGTGCGGGTGGTTCCGGCGCCCACGTTGGACCTGCGCCTGGCCCGCCGCTGGGCCCACGCCATGGAGACCTACGTGGCCGCGGTCACCGACGCGCTGGCCGCGGCCGGGGGCGAGAGCCCGGGCCGGGAGGTGGTGCTGGGGGCGGACCCCGAGTTCATCCTGCGCAGCCGCCGCACCGGCAAGACCGTGAGCGCCTCCCGGTTCTTCAGCCGCTGGGGAACGGTCGGTCTGGACCGGGCGTGTTTCACGCGCAACGGGGTGCTGATCTATCCGCTGGCGGAAGTGCGGCCCGAGCCGAGCCCGGACCCCTTGGAGCTCGTGGAGAACCTGCGCCGCGCCATCGCGCGGGCGGCCAGCACCGTGCGGGGCTACCGCATCAACTTTGAAGCCGGCGGCACGTCGCTGAGGCGTTTCAGCATCGGCGGCCACGTGCACTTCAGCAACATCCGCCTGTCGACCGATCTGCTGCAGGCGCTGGACAACTACCTGGCGTTGCCGGTGCTGTTCCTCGAGAACCCCCGCAGTTCCCGCCTGCGCCGGCCCCGCTACGGGTTTCTGGGCGATTGGCGCTCCCAGCCCCACGGGGGCTTCGAGTACCGCACGCCGGGCAGCTGGCTGATCTCGCCCCAGTACGCCCAGGCGGTGCTGTGCCTGGCCAAGGTGGTGGCCACCGATTACCCGCTGCTGCGGCGCAACGTGTTTCTGTCCCCTGAGAACCAGCGGGCCTTCTACAATGCCGACAAGCAAGCCCTGCGGCCGTACTTCATCCAGATTTGGCGCGACCTCGAACAGTCGCCGGCCTTCCAAGAGTTCCGCCAGTACATCGACCTCATCCGCCAGATGGTGGCCGAGGAGCGCCGCTGGAACGAGCGGGTGGACTTGAAGCGCCGCTGGCTGGCGGGCTGAAGCGTCACACCCTCCGGCCCGCCTCCATAACATACAGCAAGGTTCAGCCAGGAGGAGGAGAGTGATTGAGGTTATGAGCGCCTTGCGGGAGATTTTCGTCAAGGCGGTCTGCGCCCGGGGCAAGCGCGGCTTTGTGCGCACCCACCGGTTTCGCACCAAGTACCATCCCGACGATTTGCTGGGATGCCGCATCACCAACCACCGGGTGACGGCCGTGCTGACGGGCGGCGGCGGGGTGGCCGTGCAAGGTTCCTATGATATCCACGTCTGGTACGCCTACACCGGTTCCGGCGACGGGTCGGATGGGGGCCGCGGCAAGGTGCACACGGCGGTGGCCGTGCAGTCGGTGGAGTTCGACGAGCACTTGCCGGTCCAGTACCTGACGGGGTCGGCCGCAGCGGTGCTGCACCCGGAGTGCCGCGTCGCGTGCACCCGCCAGCCCAGGGCCCGGGAGATCGCCTTGGACGCGGACGGCGTGGTCCAGGTGCTGGTGGAGGATGGCTACGCGGCGGAAGTGATCGGGGAAACCACCCTGTGGGTGCCGGTGTACGCGAGTGTCGGGTCGGGCAGCGGCGACAAGAAGACGCTGGAGCTCTGGGAGATCATGGACAGCGAGCTGGACGACGAGTTCGATGACGAGCTGGCCGAGGACGAGTTCGACGCCGCCGAAGACGAGCTGAAGGAAGAAGAAGTCAGCCGTTAAGCGGCCGGGGACGCGCGAGCCCCCAGAACGGGGGCTCGTGCCGTGCGCGGCCGAGGTCGCGGCGGCGGCCGCCTCGGTGCGCGCGGCGGTGCCCACAAGCGTGGCATGGCCGCCCAGGCGGCCATTGGCACTGGAGTTCGCGCCGGAAAGGGGTTTCCCCAGGGCATGCCGGTAGTCC
>DATCKT010000149.1:0-2355 GCA_036562195.1 Limnochordales bacterium | reverse complement strand
CCTGTGCTATACTAGAACTACCGGTTGCGGACGTGGCTCAGTGGTAGAGCACCTCCTTGCCAAGGAGGGGGTCGCGAGTTCGAATCTCGTCGTCCGCTCCACACCCTTCCGGGGCGGAAGGGCACGCCGAAGTGGCGGAATAGGCAGACGCGACGGTCTCAAAAACCGTTGGGGGGCGACCTCCGTGCCGGTTCGAGCCCGGCCTTCGGCACCATTGGGCCGGCCGCTGTAGGCGCCGCCGCCATGTCGCCCGGGGAGCGTCCCCGGGCGATTCGCCATCTACCGCGGCGCGCAGCCCGCCTTTCGCCGGCACCAGGACCCGGCGGGCTGCCGGTAGCATGCCCCTAGCCTCACTCGCAGCCTATGCCGTCGCGGTCGGCATCGAGCCGATGCGGGTCCGGAGGCAGCACCCGGATGGGACCGCGAATGTAGTTCGGCCCGTCACCACGTCCTCCTTGGCAATCGTAGTCCGCCGAGCCGATGGGGATACACACGTCCGGGTAGGACGGCTCACATGACGCCCCTGCAGGTGGTGGGTTCGTCGGCGCCGGCGGCGGAGGAGGGCGCGTTGCCGTGGGCAGCGGCGTATCCGCTCCGCCGCAACTCGCCCACAATCCTCGCTGGTCCTCCCGTGCCTCCCGCTCCGCCGCCAGGAACCGGTCTTGGTAGCGGACATCGGGCGGGTACGTACTCGCTACTGCGTATCCCTCGCGCACCAGTGTCTCGTTGACCATCCGGCCGTCGACGTACACGTAGCGAAGGAGCCGGCCGAACCGGTCGGTTTCTGAAACGTCTCGCTCCAGTTCCACCGTCTTGTCAGCCACGAGTTCCCTGTTCCTGGCGGCCGCCTCCGCCCCGAAGCACTCCGCTTGGGTGCGGGGATCCACGGTCTCCGGTGTATCCACCCCAATGTAGCGAACCGTGACGCGGACGCCATCGATGTCCACGCGGATGGTATCGCCGTCCACGACATCGATGACCTGAGCCCGCTGCCGCGGGGTGGGTGTGGAGGTGGGGCTCAGCGGGCGAGTGGGCGGGCGTGTGGGCACCGTCGTCGGGGTAGCCGTCGCACGCCGGACGGCCTGCGCACTCGGGTCGTAGGTGACCGCCAGCTTGACACGAACGTCCTTGGCTTGCTGGAGGAAGAACTCGAAGTTATTGGTGCCATCCTTGAGTTTCGCCCGGTATTCCCAGCGGCCCTCGGCATCGGCCTGGACCTTGTCGTCCGGAGCGAAGCGGATGTGGCGGCGAACCTCGGCGTGAGCAGGAGCCTTCCCCTGAATCAACAGCTCCCGACTGCTCACGGTCTCGCCGTCGCTGGGCGTCTCAACTGTCAGGACCGTCCCATCCTGCTGGGCGCCCGTCGTCTCCCCAGCGCAGCCCAAGGCGGTGGCGCTGGCAACCAGCACGGCTGCAAGCGCCCAGGCTACGGGCCGACGGGCTGCGGAACGACCGGAAACGGGAACACGGCTGGTGGGGGTAAGGCGGGCAGATTCCAGGGTAACTCGCCAAGCTCGCCGCTGCCGCTGCACGCTGGCCCCGCGCACGGTGTGCCTCCCCCTTCACGCACGGCGGGGTGAAGCCCTTTATCAGCAGCGAACGATAGTATAGCACCGGCGGGAACACGGAGCAGCAGCGCATCGGCGGCGGGCCGCCGTCAGTCCGCCCGTGCCAGATCCCCCAGGAAGCGCAGCGTTCGCTCCGCGGAGGCGCGCCGGTCCTCCCCCGCGGCCACCACGGAGCAGATGACCTCATCCACGCCCGCCGCCGCAATGCGCCGCAGCCCCTCCGCCACCGCCGCCTCGTCCCCGGCCACCAGGATCGCCTCCAGCATCGCCTCGCTCATGGCCCCTTCGGCCGCTTCCGGGTAGCCCGCCTCCACGAACATCTTGCTGTAGAACGGCACCCGCGGGTAGAAGCCGAACTGGCGCATGGCGGCCTCCCGTACCGCCGCCGCGTCCTCATGCACCGCCACGCCCACGTGCATCACCATGGCCGGTCGAGGCCGTCCTGCGCGGCGCGCGCCCTCCTCCATGGCCGGAATGGCCACCCGCTGGATGTGGTGCAGGGGCGTCACCCAGCTGATGCCGCCGTCCGCCAGCTCGCCGATGAGCTCGTAGGAGCCGCGGCGGAGGCCGGAGGCCAGGATCTGGAGGTCCACCGGCTCGCCCCAGTCCGCCCGCACCTGGAAGAACCGGCCGGAGAACTCCACCTGGCCGCCCTGCTGGAGCGCCGCCTTCAGGATGGTGAGGTACTCCCGCAGGTGCGTGAGCGGCCGCCGGAACGGGATGCCCCACACCCCCTCCACCATGGGCTGGTGGCTGGGGCCCACCCCCAGGCGGAACCGGCCGGGCG
>DATCKT010000148.1:0-6705 GCA_036562195.1 Limnochordales bacterium | reverse complement strand
AGCCCGGCCTCCTCCAGCAGGCGCCCGATGTCGGCCGCGCTGCTGCCCGACGGCACGTGAAACAGGACCGCTTCCGCCTCGTGGGGCCCGGCCACGGGCAGGAAGATGGGGGCAACGACCAGTCCCCCGGCCAGGGCGGCGAAACCCGTAAGCCCCAGGCCGTAGGCGATCACGCGGCACACATAGGAGACCAGGCTCTCCCCGGCCTCCCGCAGCGGCCGCCGCAACGATGGGCCCGGTTGGCCCATCCCGGCCAGCGGTCGCATCATCCCTCGTCCACCTCGCTCCCCAAATTATACAGGCGGGAGCAAGATCTGGCAAATGGACGCGCCGCAGCGGGCGGAGGGCGCCGCCGGGAGCCCCCCTCCCGTTGCCGGAGGGCGGCGGACCGCGCCGGTGCGTGCAAGACCGGGTCGGGTGGTTTAGGCCCGCCGTGCCGGATGGACCGGGATGACGCCGGACAAGGCCGGATCTTCGTTAAGCGTGCGGGATGGGTCAATCGTCGGCGTCCAGTTCCTCCAGGGCCTGCCGCACCCGCTCCCACTCCTGGTCGTCCTCCACGGGGGTTAGGACCTTGTCCCCCGCCCCGTTGGTCTCGGCCCGGAAGATCCAGACGCCTTCGTCCACGCCCTCAACGGGCTCGGCCGGCTCCAGGAGCCAGTACTCCCTGGAATCCAGCTCGATCATGTCCCACACCAAAACCTCCAGCTCCTCGCCATCATCCCCGATGAGGGTGATGCGCTGCGGCTGGTCCGGCCACTGCTCGGTGTCGTGAGTCATGGTGTTCACTCCTGTCCCATATCGGTCGCCCGGCGCTGGCGGTCCAGGTACGCCTGGAGAATAACGCTGGCGGCCACCTGGTCGATGACCTCCCGCCGCCGGGCGCGCCGCACCCCGGCTGCGATCAGCGTATGTTCCGCTTGGGCGGTGGAGAAGCGCTCGTCCCAGTAGACCACCGGCACCCCGGCAACCTGCTCCAGACGGCGGCCGAAGGCTTGCGCGTCTTCCGCTTCGGGTCCGAGCCGCCCGTCGGTGCGGCGGGGAAGGCCGATGACGATGCGGGTGCAGCCGTGCTCGCGCGCGATCTCCGCGATCCGGGCCGCGTCGGCCTTGGCGCCGCGCCGCTCGATCACGGTCAAGCCCTGCGCCGTCCATCCCAGCTCGTCGCTGATGGCGACGCCGATCCGCCGCTGCCCGACGTCAAGACCCAGCGTGCGCCCACGAGCCGCGGTGCGGGATTCAGCCGGGCGCCCGGCCGGTGCGTCTTCAGCTTGGCCCGTAGAGCCGGATTGCGTCACCGCCGCCGTCCCTTTCCCGGTCCGTCGCTCA
Source organism: Limnochordales bacterium (assembly GCA_036562195.1). GTDB lineage: Bacteria > Bacillota > Limnochordia > Limnochordales > ZCTH02-B6 > ZCTH02-B6. Next base: position 5,376 of record DATCKT010000148.1, on the reverse strand, counting down.
TCCGCCGATCCGATCCTTGTCTCGCCGCCGGCTTGCCTCGCCGCCGGCCATCGGTCGCACCCCATCCCGCGCCTCGCCGCGGGCGCCCGCACGCGCCGGCGCCGTCGACATAGCCACAATCTTGCGACATATTTTCCCTACACGCCGAGCCCGCCGGCGCGCCGCCGCGCTGGGCCCCGTTCGTCCTCCGCTTGTCCCGATCGGGCAGGCGCCTGGGCCGTCACTTGACCCGCTGGTCGACCAGATACGCCTTGACCAGCTCTTCCAGGAGCTCGGAACGTTCAACGCTGCGGACGAGACTGCGGGCGTGGCGATGGCTGGTGATGTAGGTGGGATCGCCTGAGAGCAGGTACCCGACGATCTGGCTGACGGGGTCGTAGCCCTTCTCCTCCAGGGCCTGGTACACTTCCCGGAGGATGCGTCCGGCACGCGGGAGCCGATCGGGATCGAACCGGAACAGCATCGTGCGATCCATTCCCGCCATGATCGGCTTCCCCCCTCCCCGCCGGTGATGCAGCCTGGATTCGGTGAGCGCCCGTCCGATTCCTCCACCCCGTCCGATTCCTCCACCGGCATCGGCCCCGCCGGTCCGGGCGCCCACCCATGTCTCACCGCCTCGCACCGGTGTCAAGCCTGCGAGCGCGCGGCGCTCAGCTGTTCGCGCACCACGGCTCGGGCCTGGGCCAAGGCGGCGTCCAGGCGGGCCGGATTGCGCCCGCCGGCGCGCGCCATGTGGGGCTGGCCGCCGCCGCCGCCGTCCACCGCCTGGGCCGCCGCGCGCACGATCTGCCCGGCGTGCACGCCCTCGTTGACCAGGTCCCGGCTGGCCATGGCCACGAGGCTGACCTTTCCGTCCGCGACCGTGGCCAAGACCACCGCGCCGCTGCCCAAGCGGTCCCGCACCATGTCGCCCAGGGTGACCAGGTCGTCGGGCTCCACGTCCCGCACCTGCGCCACCACGACCCGGGCGCCGCCGACGGCTTCGGCCTGCGCGAGGAGCGCGTCCACCCGCAAGGCCAACAGCTGCGCCTTGAGGGCGTCTCGCTCCTTCTCCAGCCGGCGCACCTGGCTCAAGAGCCCGTCCAGTTGCTGCGGGATCTGCGCTGGCGGCGTGCGCAGCCGCTCGCTCACGTCACGCACCAGCGCCTCCTGGGCCGCCACGTGCCGCCAGGCGGCTTCGCCCGCCACCGCCTCGATGCGGCGCACGCCGGCCGCGACGCTGCCTTCGGACACGATCTTGAAAAAGCCCAGTTCGCCGCTGCGCTGTACGTGGGTGCCGCCGCACAGCTCCAGGCTGTAGTCGCCGATGCGCACCACCCGCACCCGGTCGCCGTACTTCTCGCCGAACAGCGCCCGCGCCCCCAGCCGGCGGGCGTCGGCCAGCGGCATCTCGGTCCAGGTCACGGGCAGGTCGGCGATGATCTGCTCGTTCACCCGCTGCTCCAGCGCCGCGAGCTGCTCGGGTTTGACCGGTTCGAAGTGGGTGAAGTCGAAGCGCAACCGGTCGGGCGCCACCAGCGACCCGGCCTGGTTTGCGTGCTCGCCCAGGATTTCGTGGAGCGCCGCGTGCAACAGGTGCGTCGCGGTGTGGTGACGCTGGGTCGCGGCCCGGGTGGACGCGTCCACGGTGGCCAGCACCCGCTGGCCCACGGCCAGGCGCCCGCTGGCGACCCGGCCCCGGTGCAGGATCAACCCGGCTTCGGTGCGCCGCGCGTCCACCACCTCGACTTGCCCGTCGGCGCCGGAAATGGTGCCGCTGTCGCCCACCTGCCCGCCGCCTTCCGGGTAGAAGGGCGTGCGGTCCAGAACCACCTCCACCTCCTGGCCCCGGTGCACGGCGGCCACGCTCTCGCCGTTGACGATCAGGGCCAACACCCGGCCTTCGATCTCCAGTCGATCGTAGCCCACAAACTCCGTGGCCGGCAGTTGGGTCAGGCCAGGGGCTTTCTGCTGATCGCGGCCCATGTAGCCCTCGTCGCCCCGGGCGGCCCGGGCCCGCTCCCGCTGGCGCTCCATGGCCGCACGGAAGCCGTCTTCGTCGATGTCGAAGCCCCGGTCCGCCGCGATCTCGCGGCTCAACTCCAGCGGGAACCCGTAGGTGTCGTACAGGCGAAATACGTCCTCGCCCGGCAGCACCCGGCGGCCCTCCCGCTCCGCCGCGGCGAAGACCTCCTCCAGGATCTCGAGCCCCTGGTCCAGCGTCTGATGGAAACGCTGTTCTTCGGTTTCAATGATGCGGCGGATGTACGCCTCCCGCTCCACGACCTCCGGGTACCCGACACGCATCTGCTCGACCACGGCCCCGGCGATGTCGGCGAGGAACGGCCCCTCGATCCCCAAGAGGCGCCCGTGGCGCACGGCCCGGCGCAAAAGCCGCCGCAGCACGTAGCCGCGCCCTTCGTTGCTGGGCAGGACGCCGTCGTGGATCAGGAACGTGACGGCCCGCATGTGATCCGTGATGACCCGCAGGGACACGTCGGTGCGCGGGTCGGCCTTGTACGCCACGCCCGCACGGGCCGCGACCCGGTCCAGGATCGGCCGTACCAGGTCGATTTCGAAGTTGCTGCCGACGCCCTGCAAAAGGGCCGCCGCCCGCTCCAGGCCCATCCCCGTGTCGATGCCTTTTCGCTCCAGGGGCCTGTACCGGCCGTCTTCGTCCTTGTGGAACTGGATGAACACCAGGTTCCATATCTCCACGAACCGCTCGCAGCGCGGGCAGCCGGGACGGCAGTCGGGGTGCCCGCAGCCGCGCTCGGGACCGCGGTCCACGTGGATTTCGGAGCACGGCCCGCACGGGCCGACGCCGATCTCCCAGAAGTTGTCCTCCTTGCCCAGGCGGATGATGCGCTCCGCCGGGACGCCGATCTCCTTTTCCCAGATGCCGGCGGCCTCGTCGTCCTCTAGGTAGACGCTGACCCATAGCCGCTCGCGGGGAATGCCCATGCGCTCGGTGACGAACTCCCACGCCCAGGCGATGGCTTCGCGCTTGAAGTAGTCGCCGAACGAGAAGTTGCCCAGCATTTCAAAGAAGGTGTTGTGCCGGTCCGTGAGGCCCACCTGGTCGATGTCCAGGGTGCGCACGCACCGCTGGCAGGTGGTGATGCGGGGATGCTCGGGCACCGCCTTGCCCAGGAAGTAGGGCTTGAACGGCACCATCCCGGCAGCGGTCAACAGGAGCGTCGGATCCCCGTGGGGTATCAGCGGGGCGCTGGGCAGACGCTTGTGGCCTTTTTCCTCGAAGAAACGCAGAAACTCTTCGCGCAGTCGGTCCCCGCTCCACTGCTGCATACGGGATGGCCTCCCTCAAACACCGTGGCTGAAGCGAAAATCATTTACTTATGGTATCAACTCGTCCAAAACGTGTCAAGCAAGGGGAAAACGGGCGGGCCCTGCCGCCCGCCCGGCTGCTGAGGGTGAAACCGCTCGCGGCCCCCGGCGCGGGCGCGCTCCGTGTCCGCCCGCCGAGGCGTCCGCTGGGCCGCAGCCCGCCCGCCGGGGACCCGGCCGCGCGCGGCTCAGCCGCCCGTCAGGGCCTGCACCGTGTCGTTGACCCATTGCATGCCTCGGGCCCGGGCCCGCGCGGCGGCCCGTTCCACGCGGCGTCCCACGCGCTTGGCTTCCCGCATCCATGCCCGCCGCTTCCGGTTGTCGGCGCGGGTCATCATGTAGGCGCCTACCGCGAACCCCACCAGGCCCCACGTCAGCGCGCGCATCATCGCCGTTCAGCTCCTTCCTGCCGTCGTCACCTGCGGCCTGGACGCGCGCATAGTATGCCCATCCGCCGCGCCTTCTTTGGAGCCGAGGGGCCGGTCGATGATGCCTCCTCCCAACAGCAGGTCCCCGTCGTACCACACCACCGCCTGGCCGGGGCTGATCGCCCACTGGGGCTCCAGGAACCGGGTGATGACGCCGCCGGTTTCCGCCGGTTCGATGATGGCCGGCGCGGGCTCGGCGTTGTAGCGGATCTGGGCCTGCACGGGCGTGGGGCCGTCGATGCCGGGAATGCTCACCCAGTTCACGTCCCGCACCACAAGCCCCAGCTCCCGCACGTCCTCGGCCGTGCCGACGATGAGCGCGTTGCGCTCGGGATCGATGTGCACCACGTACAGGCGCTGGCCGGCCGCGATGCCGAGACCCTTGCGCTGGCCGACGGTGTAGAACGCGATCCCTTCGTGCTGGCCCAGGTAGTTGCCGTGCACGTCGAGGATGGGCCCGGGCCGGTGGGCCTGCGGACGGTACTCCCGCAGGAAACGGCGGTAGTCGTTGTCCGGGATGAAGCAGATCTCCTGGGAATCCGGCTTATCCGCCACGCCGAGGCCCAATTCCCGCGCGATGGCCCGAATTTGCTCCTTGGTGTATTCGCCGCAGGGCGTCAGGGTGTGCCGCAGCTGTTCCTGGGTCTGCCCGTAGAAGGTATACGTCTGGTCCTTGTGCGGGTCGGCCGACTTGCGCACGATGTAGCGCTCCCGCTCCGGATCGTAGCCGATGCGGGCGTAGTGCCCGGTGGCCACGAAGTCCGCGTCCAACTCGAGCGCCTTTTGCAGCAGCAGGCCGAACTTGACCGTCTGGTTGCACAAGAGGCACGGGTTGGGCGTCAAGCCCTGCAGGTACTCGTCGGCAAAGCGGTCGATGACGGCCTCCCGGAAAGGCTCCTGGAAGTTGACCACGTAATAGGGAATCCCCAGGCGGTGCGCCACCCGGCGGGCGTCTTCCACTGCCGTCAGGCTGCAGCAGCCGCTCTCGGAGCGGTGGCCCAGGGGCAAATCTTCAGGCCACAACTGCATCGTGATGCCGATGACGTCGTAGCCTTCCTTTTTCAGCAGGGCCGCCGCCACCGAGCTGTCAACCCCGCCGCTCATGGCGACCACCACCCGCAGCTCGCGCTTGGGGGGTGCGTCGGGCGGCAGCGGCCAGGTGGGCGGCACGCCGCTCATGCCAGGCATCGGCTTCCCTCGCTCTCTACGGCTCCACCGGCTCATCGCCCGCGACCGGCTTCCGTGCGGAGCCGGCGGACGGCGGGCGGACGGCGGGCCAACGGCGGCCGGCCGGGCGCCAGTCCCGGACGGGTCGGGCCAGGCACCGCCCGGGCAGCGGATTCAGACGCGCGCGCCGGGCAAGCCGGCGGCGCGCGCCTTCTCCCGCAGCCGCGCCACGGTGCGGGCGATGAGTTCCACCGCCGCGTCCACGTCGGCCTCGGTATTGTCCTTCCCCAGGGTGAGCCGCAGCGAACCGCGCGCCAGCTCCCGGGGCAGTCCCATGGCAAGCAGCACGTGGGACGGCAAAAGCGATCCGGACGTGCACGCCGATCCGCTGGACGCCGCCAGGCCGGCCAAGTCTAGGTTCAAGAGCAGCGACTCCCCGTCCACGCCGGCAAAG
>DATCKT010000315.1:0-6674 GCA_036562195.1 Limnochordales bacterium | reverse complement strand
AAACAATAGATGCCGCACGGGCCGGTAGAGGACCGAATCCATCAGAAAGGGTGGAGTCACGTGTCTCTGGGGGTTCGACGGCTGTGTTGGATGGCATTGGTTACAGTGCTGGCGCTGACGGCCGCCGCGCCGCAGGCGTGGGCGCAGCAATTTGGAGGAACGTTGCGGGTGGCGATGATTGGAGAACCCCCGACCCTGGACATCCACAACAGTACAGCCACGATTACGACCCACATCGCCTGGCACGTCATGGAAGGGCTGTTCACCTTGGACGCCGACTTCGGCATCACGCCCCTCCTGGCCGAAAGCTACACCGTCAGCGACGACGGCCTGCGGTATGTGTTCTACATCCGGAGGGGCGTAACGTTCCACGACGGCAGCCCGTTGACCGCCCGCGACGTGGTGGCGTCCCTGGCCCGGTGGGGCCGGGTGGCCGTGGTCGGCCAGAACCTGTTCCGCAATGTGGCCCGGCTGGAGGCCGTGGACGATTCCACCGTGGAGCTGGAGCTGAGCGCTCCCATGGGCACGCTGTTGCCGGCGCTGGCCAACCCCTTGCAGATGGCGGCCATTTACCCGGCGGATTTGGCCAACAGCACCGACGGGCCGCTCACCACCATCATCGGCACCGGCCCCTTCCGCTTGGTCGAGTGGCTGCCCGACAGCCACATCCGGATGGCGCGTTTCGAAAACTACGCGGCGCGGGATGAAGAACCCAACGGCTACGGCGGCCGGCGCGTGGCCTACGTCGATGAGCTCTACTTCTACGCGGTTCCCGACCCGGCCACCCGCATCTTTGGCCTCGAAGCGGGCGACTACGATGTGGCCGATTGGATTCCCACCGACAACTACATCGACCTCCAGCTGGCGCCTGGCGTGGAGCCGGTCATCGTCAAACCCGGCGAGTGGGTGGGTGCCCACTGGAACACGCAGCGCGGCCCCTTCGCGGACGGCAACCTGCGCAAGGCGGCCCAGGCCGCACTCAACATGGAGCTGATCATGCTCAACGCCTTTGGCGACCCAGCGTTCTACCGCCTGGATCCGGGCCTCATGTTCCAGGAGACCATCTGGTGGAACGACGCAGGCAAGGAGCACTACGACCAGCGCAACATGGAGCTGGCCCGTCGGTACTTGGCGGCCTCGTCGTACAACGGCGAGGAGATCCGGTGGCTGACGACCCAGGAGTATGACTGGATGTACGCCAGCTCCCTGGCCGCAGTGGAGCAGCTGCGGGAGCTGGGGCTCAACATCCGCCTGGACGTGGTGGACTGGGGCACCGTCATCGCCCAGCGCACCAACTACGACGTGTTCGTCACCGGGATGCCGCTCTACGCCGACCCGACGCAGCTGCCGGTGCTCAACTGCGGGTGGGTGCGGTTCTACTGCGACGAGGAGCATGTGCGGCTGGTCAACGCCTTGTACGAGACGGTGGATCTCGCGGCGCGGCAGGAGATTCTGCGGGCCATCCAGGCCCGGTTCTATGAAGAAGCCGCGGCCCTTAAGTTCGGCGACTTCTTCCGGCTGCGCGGGCGGCGCGATTACGTCCAAGGCATGCAGGCCATGCCCGAACCCTTCTTCTGGAACGTGTGGATCGAACGCTAGACCACGCGGCCGGCGCGGGGGGCTTGGCCGTCGCCGGCCTTCTAGGGTGACGCAGCGTGGCAGTCCGATACGTCGCGGGGCGGGTCGCAGCCGTCGTGCCCGTGGCCTTTCTCGTCACCTTCGTGACCTTCTTCCTCCTACGCCTTGTCCCGGGCGACCCGGCGGCCGTGATGCTCGGGCCGCAGGCGGGGGAAGAGCAAATCCAAGCCCTGCGGGAACGGCTGGGTTTGGACCGCCCCGTGTGGGCCGAATACATCCGCTGGCTGACCCGGGCGGTGCAGGGCGATTTGGGCGATTCCATCTTCCTCGGCCGCAGCGTCTGGCAAGCCATCGCCGAGCGGCTGGAGCCGACGGTGACCTTGACGGTGCTGGCTGTCGGCCTCGCGGCCATCGTGGGGGTTACGGCGGGCGTTGCCAGCGCCTGGCGCCACCGCACCGCGGTGGACCACGCCATCATGCTGGTTTCCATGCTGGGCGTCTCCATTCCCAACTTCTGGCTCGCCCTCATGCTGTCGTTGCTGTTTGCCGTCCAGCTGGGATGGCTGCCTGCCACGGGCTTCGTCTCGGTGCGGGAGGGCGTGGGCGGAGCCCTGCGCCACCTGGTCTTGCCGGCCACCGCCCTGGCGCTGCAGCAGGCGGGCATTATTGCCCGCATGACCCGGGCCGCGATGCTGGAGACGCTGCACAGCGACTACGTGCGCACCGCCCGGGCCAAAGGTGTGGGCGAGGGGGCCATTCTCTGGAAGCACGCGCTCCGCAACAGCCTGATCCCCATCGTCACCGTCATCGGCGTCAGCTTCACGGTGCTGTTGGCGGGCGCGATCGTGGTGGAGACGGTGTTTAACATGCCCGGTCTCGGGCGGCTCATCATCCAAGCGGTGGTGCGCCGCGACTACCCGGTGGTGCAGGGCGCGGTGCTGGTGGTGTCGGCCATGGCGGTGCTGGTCAACCTGGCGGTGGATTTGCTCTACGCCGTCATCGACCCGAGGGTGCGCTATGAGTGAACGTCGCTTCGGGGTTGCCTCGGTGGCGGCAGAGCCCGGCACCGGCGCCGCAGGCCGGCCGGCGCAAGCCGGCCAGGCTGCTTCGACTTCCCTTGCTGCCCGCGCCAGGGGTACCGTGCGCTTCATGCTCCGCCACCCACGGCTGATGGTTGGCGGGGCGCTGCTGCTGATGATGACCGCGGCGGCGGTCGTGGCGCCGTGGCTGACGCCTTATGATCCGGAGGCGGTCAATCCCCAAGAGAGGCTGCTGCCGCCCGGTGAGGCTCACCCCATGGGCACGGATCGCTACGGCCGCGACGTGTTCAGCCGCGTCGTGTACGGCGCCCGCACTTCACTCTTGGTGGGCTGGAGCGTCATGCTGGGAGTGACTCTCCTGGGCGGCGGACTGGGACTTTTGGCCAGCGTCTCCCCCCGGGCGGACCGCATCCTGATGCGGGTCGTGGACGGCATGATGGCCTTTCCCGACGTGCTCTTGGCCATCGCCCTCATGGCGGTGTTGGGTTCCAACGTGGTCAACGTCATCGCAGCCTTGACGGTGGTCTACACGCCGCGCATGGCGCGCGTGGTGCGGGCCGCCGCCCTGTCGGTCCTGGAGGAACCGTACATCGAAGCCGCCCGGGCCGCCGGAGCTGCGCCCGCCCGGGTGCTGTGGCGCCACGTCCTGCCCGGCACCATCCCCGCGGCGGTGGTGCAGGCGACCTTCCTGTTCGCGTACGCTGTCCTGGCCGAAGCGGCCCTCAGCTTCCTGGGCGTCGGCGCCCCGCCCTACGTTCCCAGCTGGGGGAACATCATCAACGAAGGCCAGCTGTACGTCCGGCGGGCCGCGTGGATTGTCATCTATCCCGGCGTGGCCGTCGTCCTGACGGTGCTGGGCCTCAACATGATCGGCGACGACCTGCGGGATTGGCTGGATCCCCGGATGCGCTCCGAGCGGGAAAAGAACTGATCACGTTGGACACCGCGCGAGGGACGCCAAGAAGGACGAGGATGCCACGAATGACAAGGACGCCACCGATGACAAGGACGCACAAGGACCAAAAGGCCGCAAAGGACGGACCACGGATAAGGACAGGTGAACCGGCCGCCAGCGGCCAAGGACCAAGGGGGAACGCTCCGTGGACACCATCCCATCCTGTGATACCTTTCTGGCACGGGGTGCCGCCACCGTCGACGGGCGGACGCTGTTCGCCAAAAACAGCGACCGGCCGGAGACGGAGCGGCAGCAATACGTGATCGTGCCCCCGATGGAGCACCCGCCCGGCGCGGCGCTCCACGTCCAGTACATCACCATCCCCCAAGTGCGGGAGACCTACGGGTTTGTGGGGGCGCAGCCCCGGTGGCTTTGGGGGCTGGAACACGGGGTCAACCAGTGGGGTCTCGCCGTCGGCAACGAAGCCATCTACACGCGCCTTCCCCCGCAGGAAAAAGGGCTCTTGGGCATGGACCTCGTCCGCCTGGCGCTGGAGCGGGCCCGCACGGCCAGGGAAGCGGTGGACGTCATCGGCCGGCTGGTGGAGGAATACGGCGTCGGCGGATCCGCGTACAACCCCGGCCCGGTGTATTACGACAACGCTTTTCTCCTGGTCGATCCCCAGGACGCGTGGCATCTGGAAACTGCCGGCCGCCATTGGGTGGCCCGGAGGCTCACGGAGGATCGCTACGCGATCTCCAATGAGCCGTCCATTTGCCACCAGTGGAACGTGAGCAGCCCCGGCCTGGAGCAGTTCCTGCGGCGGCTGGCGGCCGGCGGCGACGCGTTGTCGGCGGCTGCGGCCGCCCCTCAGACGACAACGGCGGGAGCGTCCGCGGCGGGGGCGGATCCCGGCGGACAGGTGGGAGAGGCGGCGCAGCAGGGTCCCTACTCCTTTGCGGCCACGGTGCTCGACCGCCGCCGTCCGAGAGGGCAGGCCACATGCCGCCGAGGGCGGGGTCTAGAGCTGTTGGGCAGGGGGACCGTGGACGTGGTGGGCATGATGGCCCTCCTCCGGGACCACTACGAAGGAACCCCGCTGGGAGCCTGGCCGCCGGAGGAGCTGGACATCAAGAGCATCTGCATGCACAGCACCCCCTACCATCCGGTGCGCACCGCGGGCAGCATCGTAGCGGAACTGGACCCGGCGGGGCGCCAACCGCCCGTCCTGTGGCTCTCCGTCGGCATGCCTTGCCGCAGCATTTTCTTGCCCTTCCGAATGCCGGTGGGTGGGGCGGAGAACGGGCTCTCGGGTTCGCCGGTCAGCCGATTTGGCGGGTGGCCCAGTGAACCGTTGCTCTTGCCCACTGGCCCTTGGGACGGGGTGGCCGCCCGGATTGCGGAAGCGTCGCCCGAAGAACGGCGAGAGCTGCGGGCCCGTGTCAACGCGTTGGAAAGCTGCTGGAGTCGAGATCCCGCGTCCTGGCCGGCTTGGGGTCAACTGCTTCGGCAAGGCGTCGACATCCACGGATGAGGAGGATCGGCCCGGAAACGCGGGACTTCTCCATGTTCCGCCCAAATCGACGCGATCCGTCCGCCAGCCGCCGGAACCCCGAGACGGATGGCGGCGTTGGTCCGCTGAAGGAATGTGATCCATGTCACATCCCTCTGTGGCAGCGGAAACAGGCAGCGGTGGAGTTTTGCGCGACCATGGGGGCGACAACCACTGTTGCTGAACAACTCTTTGGAGCCGTGACCACTCGACGGCGTTCTCGAAGCGCAGGGCTTCCGTCATGAGGCAGAAAGGACGGAGGACGGTGACTGGCGCATCACCCTTTGCCCCAACCGATGATGTTTTCCCTCACCCTATACCGGTGGTCCCCACCAGCTACGTCTTTGATCAGGCGCCCTGGCTGATCTATTGGGAGATCACCCGAGCCTGTGATCTGGCCTGCCGGCATTGCAGAGCCGAAGCTATCGCCCACAGGGACCCCCTGGAGCTGACCAATGACGAGGCGAAAGCCTTGCTGGACTCCATCAGGAAGTTCGGAGACCCTCCGCCCCACCTGGTCATCACCGGCGGGGATCCCCTCCGCCGACCGGACCTGCCGGAACTGATCCGCTACGCCTTAGACATTGGCATCAACCTGTCGCTCGCCCCCAGCGTGACGCCGCTTCTGAACCGCGAAGCCCTCGTGCAGCTGAGGATGCTCGGTGTGGAAACCATCTCCCTGAGCCTGGACGGGGCGGAAGCTTCGCTTCACGACCGGATACGGGGCATCCCCGGCTGTTTTGACCGGACGATGGAGATGGCGCGGACCGCCGTCGACGAAGGGTTACAGCTGCAGGTCAACACCCTGGTGACGGCCGACACGTTGGCGGACTTACCCCATATCTACCGGCGGGTCGTCGACCTGGGCGCCTTGCGCTGGAGTCTTTTCTTCCTGATCCAGGTGGGACGGGGCACCACGCTGGAGCCCGTCACGCCCTCTCAGGCCGAAGACATTTGCCGCTGGCTGACCGGGTTGATGCCGCAGGCACCGTTGCAAATCAAGACCACGGAGGCGCCCTTTTTCCGGCGCGTGGCGATTCAACAGCTGCTAGCCAGAGGTCTGTCCTTCGCCGACATCCGGCGTCTTCCCGTGGCCCGAGGCTTCGGGGTGCGGGACGGCAACGGGATCCTCTTCATCTCCCACAGGGGAGAGGTCTATCCTTCCGGATTCCTTCCCATAGCGGCCGGCAACGTCCGGAACACCGATATCCGCCGCATCTATCGCGAAAGCCAACTGTTTCGCGACCTGCGAGACGTGAACCGCCTGAAAGGCAAGTGCGGAAGGTGCGAGTTCCGGCACCTCTGCGGGGGCTCACGGGCAAGGGCCTACGCGGCAACGGGTGACCATTTGGAAAGCGATCCCCTCTGTGCCTACCACCCGCGTTAACGGGGTTGTACTCTACAGGACATGCGGTGAAGGATCATGCCGCAGAAGGGACGAGACTCCCAGTCGATAGTTGGGACTGGCCGGACGCAAGGTCTAGGACCTGGCACACGGTGTTTTTGACAAAAAAGCGGAAAGCAGCTTGTGACGCTGCTTTCCGCTCTCTCTATGGTGCCCGGGATCGGATTTGAACCGATACGGGTTGCCCCACACGCCCCTCAAACG
>DATCKT010000017.1:0-10651 GCA_036562195.1 Limnochordales bacterium | reverse complement strand
CCTCGTACAGCACGCGGTATATGCGGCCAGGCGACGCCGGCGTCCGCCAGGCTTGAACCAAATGGACCGGCGGGTGCGCGCCCCGTACAGGTCGTCCCCGGTGGCCGCGCGCCGGCCGTGTCACCCGGGGGCCAGCACCCCGTCCGGCACTGGTTTTCACTCCGAGTCGTTGCTCCGCGAGTCGTGGCCCGGGGGATCGTCCCCCGCTGGTGCGCCGCCGGCCACGGGCAGCTGGATGTAGAAGGTGGTGCCCGCCCCTTCGCGTGTGCGGAACCAGATGCGCCCGCAGTGGGTTTCAGTGATGATGCGGTGGGTGAACAACAAACCCAGCCCGACGCCGTGGGGCCCTTTGGTCGTCACGGCGCCGGTGAAGAGGCGCAGCCGGCAGTGCGGCGGGATGCCGGTGCCGGTGTCGCTCACCCGGATCAGCAAGCAGCCGCGGGCCGCCAGGTGCTCCAGGCGCACCGTGACGGTGCCGCCCCGGGGCGTGGCCTGAAAGGCGTTGCGGATCAGGTTGATCAGCGCGTGGCGCAGCAACTGCTCGTTGCCGATGACGGCGGGAACGTGCTTAGGGCCCTTCAGCCGCAAGGCGACCCCTGCGCTTCGGGCTTGCGGTTCAAACAACTGCACGACCCGCGCCAACGTGCGCTGGACGTCCACGGGAGCGCGGGTCATCTGCTCCGGCCTGACGAGAGCCAAGAGCTCGTCCAGGAAGCCCGCCAGTTCGTCGATGGTCGCGATGATCTGTTGAATGAGGGCACTGCGCCGGTCGCTCTCGCCCATCATGGCCGCCAGCTCCGCCGTTACCCGGATGGCGGCCAAGGGATTGCGGATCTCGTGCACCGCCAAAGAAGCCAGCCGCTCCACCAAGGCCAGCCGCTGTTTGTGTTCCGCGTCTTCCTCCCGCTGCCGGTAGCCGGTGATGTCGACGAAGGCGACGACGCGGCCGCCCGCGGCGGCGTCATTGTCCGCGGGTGCGCTCTCCGCGAGGAACACCTGCGCCCCGCTGCCCTCCGGCCGGTGCACCACCATCTGCTGCCGGCCGCCGCCCCCTTCGTGCCGCTCGACGACGGCCGCCTCCGGGCTCACCTCCGCCAGCCGCCGGCCCAAGAGCTCCTCCCGCGGCCGGCCGAGCTCGCGCTCGGCGGCAGGGTTGCAGTCCACCACGCGGTCCTCGGCGTCTAGGGCGACGAGGGGCCACGGCGATTGGGTCCCCAGCAAGGCCTGCTGTTTCAAGCTGCGCTTGAAGGCATGCCACGCCCAGGCCAACGCCGCGGCGCTTTCCGCCAGCAGCGCCCGCACGCTCTCCTGCAGTCCCTGCCCTTTGGCGGCGACCGCCAGGACAAAGAAGCCGCTTTGCCCCGCGAGCGTAGCGGGCACCGCGGTGGAGATATACGGGTGCAGCACCTCGAGGTAGTGCTCACTGCCGGTCACCGTCTCGGGCCGCTGCTGCCGCAGGACGAGGCCCACGGCGGCCGTGCCGATGGAGCGTTCCGTCAGGCGACAGCCGGGCATGAGCAACGGCTCCGCCGCCCGATCCGCGACACGCTCCAGCAAAACGCCTTCGCTGTCCACCAGCATGGCCAGCACGCTGCGGGCGCCCGCGCGCTGGTGCCATGTCACCAGCTGTTGCAGGAAGGGGCGGGCCATGTCGATAAGCGGCCGATACACGGCCAGTCGCCGTTGCAGCTCGGCAGGCGGCACCCGCTCAAAACGGGGCCGAAATGGGTCCAAACCCAGCTGCCGACAACGAATCCAGCTGCTGGCGATGGGCTGCCGCACGCCGCGCGGAACGATGCCTGTCCGCACAAAGTGATCCCAGGCGTGACGCAACCCCAGGTCGAGGTTGATGGCCAACGCGCCCAGACCTCCCCGTTCGCCCACAGCAATCCCGCCCGTTCAGTTCACCGCGGGCGGGGCATTTCCTGTAGGAGTCCGGGTGCCGGAATCCGGGTTCGGTAGCCGGCCCGGCCGCTCCCACGCCCTACCGGCGCCTCGCCTCCTCACTGGCGACCGGTAGACCCCAGCAGCGGCTCCAGTTCCTCCCATGCGGTGACCGGGGGAGAACAAGCAAAGTTCTCACACACATAAACCGTCAGCCGGCCGTCCAGGGGAGCCCGCTCGCGCAAGAGCGGCGGCGGGTCGTCGCCCCGTTCCGGGTCGTGGCCGGAGATTACCCGGTGGGGGATGTACACGCCATGAACCCGGTGCAGCAGCCGCTGACCCGCCGGGCTGTACACCGGCCCCACCAGCGCGATTTCCTTGGGGCCACGGTGGTACAAGTCCACGGCCAAAAGCAGCGACGCCGTACCCCACGGGTTGCGGGTCATCTGGCCCACGAAAGCGGCCAGCAATTCGGAGGTGCGCACGCGCCAGCGATCTTCCCCCGTGAGAAAAGACAGCCGCCAAAGCGTGATGGCCGCCACGCCGTTGCCCGACGGCACCGCCTGATCCCACAGCTCCTTCGGTCGAACCAGCGCTGCGTCGTAGCCCGCCGGCGTCAGGAAAAAGCCGCCTTCCTCCTCGTCCCAGAACAACTGCTCCATGCGCGCGGCCAGCCGCACCGCCTCGTCCAGGTACTCCCGCTCCAGCGTGGCCTCGTACAGGTCCACAAGACCCGCCGCGAAGCAGGCGTAATCGTCCAGGAAACCGGGTACGGATGCAGCCTTGTCCTTGAAACTGTGGAGCAGATCTCCTTCCGGCGTCGTCAGCCGCTCCCGCACGAAGGCCGCGGCCCGGCGAGCGGCGGTCAAGTATTTGGGCTCCCCGAGCGCGGCCGCCGCCCGGGCCAGGGCAGAGATCATGAGCCCGTTCCAGTCCACCAGCACCTTCTCGTCCCGGTGGGGCCGCACCCGCGCCTCGCGCGCCGCAAACAGGCGCTCCCGCGCTTCCGCCAGTTGCCGCTGCACCTCCTCCACGCTCAGCCCCCGTTCCGCGGCCAGCTCCTCGGGGGGCAGAGCAACGTGGAGCACGCTCGCGCCACCCTCGAAGTTGCCGTCGGCGGTAACGCCGTAGGCGAGGCAAAACAGGCCGGCCAGCGGCTCGCCCAGCACGGCCCGCACCTCGTCGGGCCGCCAGACGAAGAACTTGCCCTCTTCTCCCTCGCTGTCCGCGTCCTGGGTCGCGTAGAAACCGCCCGCGGGGTCCGTCATCTCCCGCAGCACATAGTCCAGCGTTTCTCGCACGATGCGCTCATACAGCGGCCGGCGGGTCCGCTGCCAGGCTTCCAGGTAAAGAACGGACAAAAGCGCGTTGTCGTAGAGCATCTTTTCAAAGTGCGGCACGAGCCAATAGCGGTCCACCGAGTAGCGGTGAAACCCGCCGCCCAATTGGTCGTAGATGCCGCCGGCCGCCATCCGCTCCAGCGTCCGGTCCACATGCGCCAGGGCGCGCTCATGGCCCGCCAGGTAACCCCACTGCTGCAAGAGTTGCAGGCTCGGGACCGACGGGAACTTGGGGGCGTGGCCAAACCCGCCGTAGGCCCGGTCGGCGTCGGCCAGGAGGCGGTCCACCGCCGACTCAACCAGATCCGGATCAGGCACCTCGCGGGCAGCGGTGTCGCCCAGCCGGTTGAATTTCCGGACGGCCTCGGCCAGCTGCGCGGCGGTCTCGGCGACCCGCTGCGGGTCGTTGGTGTAAGCCCGGTGCAACGTCTCCAGTACCCGCTTGAATCCCGGACGGCCGTAGCGGTCCTCGGGGGGAAAGTAGGTGCCGGCGAAGAACGGCCTCAGGTCCGGCGTCAGGAATACCGTGAGCGGCCACCCCCCCTGCCGGGTCAGCAGCTGGGCGGCCAGCTGGTACGTGTGGTCCAGGTCCGGCCGCTCCTCCCGGTCCACCTTAATGTTGACGAAGTGCTCGTTCATCACCCGGGCGATGTCGGGGTCCGAGAAGGACTCTCGCTCCATGACGTGGCACCAGTGGCAGGCGCTGTAGCCGATGCTGAGGAGGATGGGCTTGTTCTCCCGCCGGGCGCGCGCGAGGGCCTCCTCTCCCCAAGGGTACCAGTCCACCGGGTTGTAGGCGTGTTGACGCAAGTAGGGGCTTGTCTCGTGAATCAGGCGGTTGGGGCGCCGCCCCGCTTCCGTGGTCATGGCCCTCCTCCTTTCGTGGCGCTGTACAGCCGGCTACCCTGCCGGGCGGCCGCCGGCGCCGGGCGCGCCGCCTACCGCACCGCCGCCGTCGACGGAGCCGCTCCCGTCGGCCCCGCGGGCGGCCTTGCCGCCGCCTGTGCCGCTGTCGCCCCTGGCGCCGCCGACGTCGTCGGCGGCGCTGCTGGCCCGAGCAGCGGCCGTGGTTTGCGCCGCCAAGGAGCCCAGGGGCACGTTGCCCAATCGGGCCAGCGCCTTCACTAGCGCCTGCGTGCCGTCCTCGCTCCCGCCGTACGCCTCCACGGACGAATACAGTTGGTGCACCAGGCTCGTTCCCGGCAGCGGCAAGGCCATGCTGCCCGCGGCTTCCAAGGCCAGGCGCAGGTCCTTTTGTTTCAGCCGCACCATGAAGCCGGGGCTGAAGTCGCCCCGCAGCACCCGCGGCGCCAGGTGGTCCAGCACCCACGATCCCGCGGCGCCCGCCTGCACCACCTTCAGCATCTTTTCCAGGTCCACGCCGGCTTTGGCGGCGAACGCCAAGCCTTCCGCCATGGCCAGGAGATGGAGGGCCAGGATGATCTGGTTGCACAGCTTGCACAGCTGCCCCATCCCGTGGTCTCCCACGTGGACAATGGTGCGCCCCATCGCGGCCAACACGGGGCGACAGCGCTCAACCACCGCCGCCTTGCCTCCCACCATGATCGATAGGGTGCCCTCCCTTGCGCCCACGTCGCCCCCCGTGACCGGCGCGTCCAGCATCTCCACGCCCCGCGCGGCCAGCTGCTCGGCGATGCGACGGGTGACGGCGGGCGAGATGGTGCTCATGTCGATGACCACCGCGCCCGGGCGCGCACCCGCCGCGACCCCGTTGGGACCGAGGATGACCTGCTCCACCGCGGCCGAGTCGGTCACCATGGTGATGACCACGTCCGCGTCTTGAGCCGCCTCCTTGGGCGACGACGCGCCCAAGGCGCCGGCGGCCAAGAGCGGCTCCATGCGGGAGCGGGTGCGGTTCCAGACGGTCACGGCAAACCCTTTGCGCAGCAGGTTGCGGGCCATGCTGCTGCCCATGATCCCGAGCCCAACGAAACCGATGCGCTGCGGCTGCGCCCCTTCCGGCATGCCGGCTCCCTCCTCGAGGATAGCGGTTTGGACCCCTGCCGCGGGTTTTGTCGCGGCCGGAGCGATTCCTGCTCCTGACAGCCGCTTCCGGACGTGTTATATATGGATTGAACTGTCGAATCCTTGGCACCCCTTGCACCCAAGGAGGTTCCTCCATGGCGGTACCGTTCTTGACGGCCGCCCGCGAGGCCGCGGAAGCCCTCAAACGCACCCGCGCACGGCCCGAGCACGTGCGAGCCGTCATCGGCCTGGACGGTTTCGTGGATGACATCCTGTCCGTTGTCTCCCGCCGGCTCGACCCCCACAACTTCGTGCCCGTGGCCACCATCGCCGAGCTGGCCGAGCGCATCGCCGCCGCGGCGGGCCTGAGCACCAACATCGAACTGGTGCTGCGTACCAGCAAACTGGGCGGCAACGCCCCCATCATGGCGCTGGCCTTGGCCCAAGCCGGCGCCGCGGTCACCTGCATCGGCACCCTGGGGTTGCCGGAACCGGACCCTATCTTCGCCGAGCTCACCCAGCGGGCTCAGGTGATTTCGGTGGCCAATCCCGGGCGCACCCAGGCGCTGGAGTTCAACGACGGCAAGCTGATGCTGGGCCGGCTGGAGAATCTTTACTCCTTGTCGTGGGAAAGCCTGCTGAAGATCGTCCCGGTCCCCCGCTGGGTCGAGCTGTGCAGCGGTGCGCAGCTGTTGGCCTTGGTCAACTGGACCATGATCCCCGCCATGACCGACATCTGGCGCCGGTTTCTCGCGGACGTCGCGCCCCAGCTGCCGCCGGCGCAGCCGCCCCGGATCGCCTTTTTCGACCTGGCCGATCCGCAGAAACGCTCCGAGGAAGAGATCCGCGAGGCGCTGGCCGTACTGGGACAATTTCGCCCGTACTTTACCACGTACCTGGGATTGAATCGCAAAGAAGCGGCGGAAGTGGGCCGCGCCCTGGGGCTCACCGCCCAGACCCGGCCCGGCGCCCCGCTGGAGGAGGCGACCCGTGTCCTGGCGGCCGCCCTGGACGTGGACGGCGTCATCATTCACCCCACCGACCGGGCATCCGCATGGGTCGGCGGCACGTACTGCGAAGTCGAGGGGCCCTACACGCCCACGCCCCGCCTGACCACCGGCGCCGGCGACAACTTCAACGCCGGCTGCTGCCTGGGGCTGGCCTTGGGCGTCGGCATCCAGAACGCGCTGGCCATGGGCGTGGCCACGTCCGGGTACTACGTGCGCCACGCAGCCAGCCCCAGCTTCGCCCAACTGCTGCAGTTCCTGACGGAGCCGGTCCTGTAGCCGGTTACGAAACCTGCCGCTTGGCGCGCCCGCGCCGGCTGCGGGCGCGCTGGCTCTCCGCCGCGGGCGGCGCCGTCAAACGCTCCAAGGCCTCACCGGCCATCTCATACAGCTCCTGGAAGCGGGCGATCAAGAGCTGCCGTTGAGCTTCGGTCAGGAACCGGCTGGACACGTGGCGCATCCGGCGGATGAGCGCGGCGGACCGGTCCACCGCCTGTACCAGCTGCTGTAGGTTGCGCTCGTGGGGCGGCAGGGCTTCTTCCGCCTGTGCCTGGCCCTCGGGCCCGTCGAGGCTGGGACGAACGGCCCGCACCGCGTCCCGGATCGACAAGTGCGGGTTTTCGCGGATCAGCCGCGCCACCTCGCGCGTCTCCGCTTTGCTCAGGTGATAGGTAAGCACCGCGTCCAGCAAGGCGTTGGCAAGCCCGGGCGCCCCCAGCTTGGCCGCCAGCGCCCGGGCCTCGGCCACGTGCGAGATGGTCAAGGGAGAATCGCCGCCCGCAAAGTTGTCCACCACCGCCCGGCGGTAACGCTCGTCCACTTCCAGCAGATCGAGCCAGTCGGTGATGGTTGTGCGCGGGATGCCCAGCTTCTGTGCCACCGCCCGCTTGGAGAGTCCGGCGGCGTCCATATAGGCCTTGACGGCCATGGCTTTTTCCAACGGGTTTAAGTCTTCGCGCTGCAGATTCTCCACGAGCTGCACCTGAAGGGCCGGCGCGTCCCCGTCCAGGATGATGGCGGGCACGGTGGTCTGGCCGTTGGCGGCCGCCGCCAGCAGCCGCCGGTAGCCCGCGACGAGCTGGTAATACCCGTTATCCAGCCGGCGCACCAGGATCGGGTGCAGCATGCCAACCTCAGCAATGGAACGGCCCAGCGGCGCGACGCTGTCCAGGCTGCGCAGGCCGCGCGCCTGGTTCGGGTCTTGCCGGACGCGCTCGATGGGAACCATCACCAATTGCACGAGTCTGCCTCCCTCCTGCTCCTACCAGCCATGACCACGCAGGCCCCGACCCCGCGGCTCGTCCTGCCCGTGGGTTGTGCAACCCAAGGGCTCGCCGCGAAGCGGGACAGCCACCGGGAAGACCCCCGCCCGAACGGAGGTGCCCCTGTCGGGGTGCATGATGAGTGGCTTCCACACGGGCACCGTCTTTCCTTCCGGTGCCACTTGTGGTATACTGCAGCAAAAATGCGCCGACATCCCCAGATTTGGGCTGAGACTTTGTTCAAGGGAGTGAGCGCTATGCCCGGCACGCCGCTGGGAGAACGCATCCGCCGCACACGGGCGGAGTTGGGCATCTCGGGCACCCAGCTGGCTCGCATGATCGGCAAGTCGCAGCCCTACATCTCCGACCTGGAGCGCAGCCAGCGCACCCCGTCCTTGCGCACGCTGCAGGCCCTGGCGGACGCCCTCGGCAAGCCCATCACGTACTTCCTGACCGATGAGGAGACCGAGGAGTCCATCCCCAGCACGTTGTCGACGGCGCGCCTGCTGCAGCTGCGGAACGCCATGGCTGAGCGTATCGCGGACCAGCTGCTCGGCTCCCGGGTGCTGGAGCGGCCGGAGCGGGTGACCCGCGATGAGCTCGTGCGCATGCTGGAGCAGGCCATCCTCAACGCTTACCACGACGTGCTCACCAACGCGGGCGAACAACAGGAGACGCGTGTCGCTCCCTTGCGCTAAGGCAACGGGCGCCGCGCGACCTCGCGTCGCGGGCGCCCGTCACTCTTTTTCTCTCACATTTCTCTCATTCGCTGCGTGCCTCAACGCACCGGCGTGAGCGACAGCCCCAGCGCCTGGGTTTCCCGGAGGACCTCCACGTAGAATTGCGTGCCCACGGGGACGACGTGCTCCTGCCCTTGCACGAACAGGCCGCCCACCAGCCCGATGGGACCCAGCAGCACGACGCCGGCCATGCTGGCGGCGACCGCCAGCTCTTGGTTTTGCGCCGCGGCCCGCTCGGAGACGGCCATGACCACGGGCGTGCCGTCCAAAGCCGGCACCGTGCCCCAGTCCACCTCGACCCGGCCGCCCTGGCCGAAGCGGCCCGCAGGCTGCACCGCCGTCACCTGGCCCTCGCCTTCCGCCCCGGCGGGGATGACGATCCGGTTGTCCACCATGACGTCATCCACGACCCGGTACCGGATGCGCTGCCCAACCCGGCTGGTGCGCGAGTTGATCTCCGTCAGCAGATGGATCTTGACCAGGGTCTCCGCCGGCAGGGTCACCGTCCGCACGTTGAGCTCGCCCGACGGCCACACTAGCTCCACCAGGGAGCGGATCCGCTGGGCCAAGGGCGCCTGCTGGGGCGTGCCCACCAAGCTCCGCTCCAGCTCGTCCAAGCGGCGGGTAAGGGGCACGCCCACGTTCATGCGCTGGAACACCAGGTACTCCACCACGTTCAGCTGCAGCGCCAGGGAATACGGCGACCCCGCCGCGCCCGTCAAAAAGCCGTAGACGTCCTGCACCCGCACCAGGAGTGGTCCCGACTGCACTTCCCCGTACACGTCCCGCTCCAGGCGCGCCACCCGCTCCAGGAGCGAGCCGGCCTGGTCCTGGCCATACAGGGCCCGCTCGGCCGCCCCGAGCATGCCCGGCAGCGTGGTTTCTTGCGCCGGCGCCGCCGGCGCGAAGGTCAAGAGCAGCAACAGCGCGGCCAGCAGTGCGGCCGCCCGCCTCTGCGTCATCCACCCGTAACCTCCCCGTCCTTGGTCTCCCCGATCCCCCACACCATCACCGGTGTCGCCTAAAAGCGGATGGTGAACTCCGCCGTTGCCAAGTTCTGCCTGTCGTCGCTGGCGAAGTCAATCAGCTTGTACCCGAGGCGCAGCGCCGCCTCCGCGCTCAGGGCGTAGCGCAAGCCCAAGCTGGTGGTGAGCTGGCGGCCCGCCCCCGTATCCTGGATCGCAATGGACGCCCGCGCCTCCGCGTTGTCCTGCAGCCGCAGGCCCAACCCGGCTACGGCCAAGGTGCTCACCGACTGGGCCGCGCTTTCGGGATCGGGCTCCCCCTCGTAGGCCAGGCCCAGGTGGACCGCCGCGCCGTCCGCCACGGGCAGGTTCACGTCTACGCTGGCCCGGGAGCGCGCCTGCTTCAGGTCCGCCAGGCTCACCGACTGCCACTGCGCCCGCAGTTGCGCTGACTGGGCCAGGTTGTACTCCAGCGCCACCGAGGTCACGTGCTCCACCGATTCCTCAAATCGCTGCACCACGTCCCGCCCGGTGATGAGGCGCAGATCGCCCAGAGGCACCGTCAACCCAACGCCCATGGCCTCCCCGCCAGAATCGCCGCCGCGCAGGCCCGTTTCGAAACCCGGTTCCACGCTGCGCAGGCGACCGTCGAGGGACACGTCGCCCAGGCGCACGCTGGCGCCCACCTCCGTGGCGCCTGCTTCCCCTTGGAAACTGGAGCGCAGCAGCCGCTCGCCGCGCAGCGACAGGAAGGGCGTTACCGGTACCACTCCTCTGACGCCCGACAACGTCTCCGTCATGTCCATCAGCGGCACCGCGTTGCCGCCGCTCGTGCCGTCCGACCCCAGCAGGCGGGTTCCCGGCAGCACGTAGTCGGACAGCTGCAGCACCCCAGCCGCATCGGCGTTGGCCCGCTGCTCCCAAGCCGCAACCTCGGCGCCGCCGCCCGTCATCGCGGCCTGCTCCGCCTCGGCGGCTTCCACCCGCAAGACCGCGGCGCTGGGGTCCCGCTGCAGGACGCCGGCCAGCGAACCGTAGCCCAGCATGCGCAACTCAGGCTCGAATTCCCGCACCACGTTCCCCAGCACATCCCGGACACTGGCCGACAGCGGCCGTTCCGGATGGGCCTCGTTGTACTGGCTCCACAGGGACCCCAAGTCCGCGCCATCCGAAGCCGGAGGCCGGATGGAGGCCCGATCGGACAGCCGTTCCAGCGCCCGGGCGACCGTCAACGCGACCTCGTAGCGGGTCAGCCGCCGGCTGCCGGTGAAGAATCCTGCCGGATAGCCGTCCACCAGCCCAGCCTCACTGAGCTGTTCCAGCGCCTGGTACGCCCAGTGGCCCGCGGGCACATCGGTAAAGGGGCTCGCCGCGGTGGCGGGCCAGGCTGCAGCCAGCCAGAGCGCGGCAAGTGCCACCGCGAGCATGCGGTGGTACGTGGGTCGCCGCCGACCAGCCGCTCTCACC
>DATCKT010000291.1:0-1634 GCA_036562195.1 Limnochordales bacterium | reverse complement strand
CTCCAGGTCCGTCTGGGACGGCCGCGCCGGATGATCGGGATGGGAGTGGTACACCCCAACGATGGCCAGATCGGTTCCGTCCAAGGACCGGTCGACGCGCAAATAGTCCATGGGATCCAGTTCGTAGCGGTCGTGCGCGCGTTCGGTGTTGAGGTTGCGGGCCCGTTCGGCCCGGACAATGCGCTTGACACCGTCGCCCTCCGCCCGGCCCACCAAAAGGCCGCACACCTCGTGGGGATACCCTTCCGCGCAGTGGGCCGCAACCGCCTTGTAGACCGCCTCGTCCATAATTAGCATCCGCCGGCCACCGCCTCCCACAGCTCCGTGCTCAAATAGCGGGCGCCGCTGTCCGGGAACACCGTGACAATCACGCCTCGGCCGTCTTGCTCCGCGACCTGCTCCGCCAGACGCACCGCGGCCGCCGCGGCGGCGCCGGAAGAAGCCCCCACCATGAGCCCCTCTTCCCGGGCCAGCCGGTGCACGTACTCGTAGGCTTCCTCCGTGGTCACGGACAGCTTGCCGTCCAGCCAGCTCTCGTCGTAGATGGCCGGCACCATGGCCGAGGCCATGTGCTTCATGCCCTCAAGGCCGTGGAAGGGGCTGTCCGGCTCCACGGCATAGACGCGGATGGCCGGGTTCTGGTCCTTGAGAAATCGTCCCGTGCCCATCAGCGTGCCGCTGGTGCCGATGGCGGCCAAAAAATGGGTGACGCGGCCGCCGGTCTGGTGCAGGATCTCCGGTCCCGTGGTTTCGTAGTGGGCCTGCGGGTTGGCCCTGTTGCTGTACTGATCGGGCATGAAGTACCGGTCCGGGTTGGCCCGGTACATCTCCGCCGCCACCACCCTGGCCCCTTCAGACCCTTCCAAAGGGTCCGTGAAGTGGATCTTCGTCCCGTACGCCTGGATCGTGCGCTTGCGCTCAAGGCTCGCGTTTTCGGGCAGGCACAGCTCCACCTTGAGCCCGAGGGCGGCGCCGATCATCGCATAGGCGATGCCGGTGTTGCCCGAGGTGGAATCCAGGATCACCTTGTCGGGCGTCAGTTGCCCGGTTTCCAGCGCGGTCAGGATCATCCACAGGGCGGCCCGGTCCTTGACCGAGCCGCCCGGGTTGAACCACTCGGCCTTGGCGTAAATCTCCACGCCCGGAACGTGCTGCGCAATGCGGCGCAGGGGCAAAAGCGGTGTGTTGCCCACGTGCGCCAGCAGAGGAGCCTTCTCGATCCACGACTGCCAGCGGCGGTGATGGGGCGGAGCGGGCAACCCCTGGTGTGCGAAACCCATCGCCCATCCCTCCCCAGCGTTCAGAACGGCGCCACGGCCGTCCGGTTTCAACATAACACCGAAAAACCGCCCGGGCAACCCGCAAAAGAGGCGACCCGCTCAGGACGCCGGCGCCTGGGCAACGGCCCGGGGGCCAAGGCGCACCTCCGGCTGCGGCCCGGCGTCGGCCTCCACCGTCCACGCGCACTTGTTCCCCCGCTGTTGGTGCCGCTGCTCCGCAGCACCGGCCGGATCGCCCATCGCCTCCAGCAGGTCGGCCAGGTGGCGCCGGGCGGCGTACACATAGCCAACGCAGGCTCTGCCTTTCCCCGCTTGCAGGCGGAACGGCTCCTCAGCGTGCGGCCGCCACCGGCT
>DATCKT010000146.1:0-1536 GCA_036562195.1 Limnochordales bacterium | reverse complement strand
AGGTGTAGGTCATCCCGGCCTCGGAGATCTCCCAGCGCTCGGCCAAACCGGGCACGAACTCGCCCGTGGACGGATCCCGCATCACCACCTGCAGGTAGATTTGCTGCGTCGCGTCCGTCATCCACGTGGTGTTGAGCGGGTCCATCCGCTGCGGATCGTAGTCCAGCGCGTACGTCAACGTCCCGCCCCGCCGCGGCTCTTGCGCCGACGCGGCGCCCGCGGCAAGCGCGCCGAGCAGCAGGCTGACGACCAGGAGCAGGACCAACCTCTTGCTCAATCCAAACAGCTGCACACCAAGACCCCCCATTCGGTTAGATGGTGTTTCCTTGAGCCAATGACGCAAAGGCCTGGTCCGCGGCGGCCAGCGTCTGCTCCACATCCTGCGGCGTGTGCGCCGTGGAGACGTACCACAGCCCGCTGGGGCGAACGAACACGCCGTTTCGGAACAGCGCGTGGCAGAACTGGACGCAGCGCGCGCCGTCCACGTACCGCACGAAGTCCCCGTAGTGGCGGATCTCACTCCTTTCCGTGAAGAGCGTGTGAAACACGGGTCCGACCCGGTTGATCAGGAACGGAATCCCGTGTTTCCGGGCCAACCGGGTCAAGCCTTCGGTCAGCTGGTCCGTCAGCGCGTTCATGCGTCTGTAGGCGGCGCCGCCGTCCTGGGCCAACAGATCGATGGTGGCCGTGGCCGCGGCGGTTACCACCGGGTTTCCGTTGAGCGTGCCCATGTGGTTGACCCGGCCCTCGGCGATGAGGCGCATGATCTCCCGGCGTCCGCCCACGGCGCTCAAGGGCAGGCCTCCGGCGATGGCCTTGCCCAGCACGCACAGGTACGGCGTGACGCCAAACAGCTGCTGGGCGCCGCCCAGCGACAAGCGGAACCCGGTGATCACCTCGTCAAAGATGAGCACCACGCCGTGCCGCCGGCACAGGTCCTGCACATGCTCCAGGTAGCCGGGCAACGGCCTCAGGCAGCCGTTGTTGCAGAGCACGGGTTCCATGATGACCGCCGCGATCTCGTCGCCGTACCGCTTGAGGACTTGCTCGACGGCTTCGGGGTCGTTCCACGGCAGCACCAGCACGTCTTCGTGCGCGCTCCGGCTCTGCCCGCCGGTGACGGCTCGGGGTTTCCACCGGGCGCCGCCGGTGCCCGCCGTCTCGCCCGCCGCGGCGAGAATCGGGTCCGCCCACCCATGGTAATGGCCTTCGAACCGAACGATCTTGGGCTTGCCGGTGTACGCCCGGGCCAGGCGGAGCGCGACCAGCACCGCCTCGGTGCCCGAGTTGACGAAGCATACCAGTTCGGCGCAGGGCACGTGCGTGGTCAGCCGGCGCGCGAGCTCCAGCTCCCCGCGGTGCTGGGTGCCGAAGGTGGTCCCCCGCAGCACCTGCTCCTGGATTGCCTTGGCGATGGCCGGAGGGGCATGCCCGTGGATCAGCGGGCCGTAGGCCATGCAGTAGTCGATGAACTCGTTGCCGTCCACGTCAAACAAGCGTGCTCCGGCGCCCCGTTCGGCGTACAGCGGCGCCGGA
>DATCKT010000286.1:0-3706 GCA_036562195.1 Limnochordales bacterium | reverse complement strand
TTGCCGGCGGCCAGGGCCGGCGCCACCTTGTGGGCCAAGAGGCTCAAGGGAGCGTTGAAGGGGGTGATGGCGCACACCACGCCGACCGGCACCCGGATCGAGAAGGCGAAGCGGTTCTCGCTGCCGGGCTGCGCTTCGATGGGGAGGACTTCGCCTTGGATGCGCTTGGCCTCTTCCGCCGCCAGGATAAAGTCCTGGGTGCCCCGGTCCACTTCCTGGCGGGCGTCCCGGATGGGCATGCCGCTTTCGTACACCAGGTTGCGGGCCAGCGTTTCCTTGTCCCGCTGCAGGAGCTCGGCGACCCGCAGCAGGATCCGGTAGCGGCGATAGGGAGCCAGCTGCGGGCGGCGCCGGAAGGCATTCTCGGCGGCCGCGACCGCGGCCCGCACGTCTTCGATGGCCGCGTCGGCCACCGTCGCCACCGGCTGGCCGGCGTACTTCTCGTAGACGGTGTAGGTCTTTTCGGTGGGAACGTCGCGCCCGTCGATCCACAATCCGTAGCGCTGGCTGTCCATCGCTCCATCCCTTCCAAGTCCCCGTTCACATGCCCGTCATATGCCCGGTCACATGCTCGTCCTATGCCCGCCCCATGCCAGTTCGCAGGCCCGTTTTCGGCTCCAGCGCGACCGAGCGCCGGCTCAACCGGCCCCCAGCGTGCGGTGCGCGCCGTACTGCGGCAGCGGGAAGGTGCCGCCGCCCTGCAGCGGCACGTAGGTTTCCAGCTCCACCCGCACGTCCAGGATGTAGGGCCGGTTGGCGTCGAACGCCTTGCGCAGCGCGGGCGCAAGGCGCGCCGGGTCGGTCACCTTCTCCGCGCCCATCCCCAGGGCCTCGCCCACCTTGGCGAAGTCCAGGTCGTAGGGCCGGCCGTCCGCCGTCTGGAACAGGGAGAAGATGTTGCGGCCCTTGCCGTAGCGGAAGTCCTGGGGCCGCTTGATGGCGCCGTAGGCGAAGTCGTTGAGCACCACGTACACGATGGGCAGCCCCAGCTCCATTACGGTGGGCAGCACGTGCAGGGTCATGGCCATGCTGCCGTCGCCGATCCAGCACGCCACCCGCTTGTCGGGGGCCGCCAACTGCGCGCCGATGGCCCCGCCGGCGCCGAAGCCCATGGCCGCGCCGCCCATGGTGCCTAGCACCGTGCCCGGATAGTAGGCGGTGAAGAGCTGGGAGGCCCACTTGGCCGCATTGCCCACGTCGCAGACGAGAATGCCGTCCTTGGGCAGCGCCTTGCGCAGTTCGTGAATGACCCGGCCGGGTCCGATGGGGACGCTGTCCAGCTCAAACTGCTGCCGGACGATCTCTGCCCACTCGGCCTTGGAAGCCCGGATCTCCTCCATCCACGGCTCCCGGGCCGCCTTGTCGCCCGCGTCTTCCTGCAGGCCCGCCGCCAGCTCCTCCAGCACCGCCTTGGCGTCGCCCACGAGGCCCACTTCGATGGGGTAGTAGCGCCCGATCTCGAGGGGGTCGATGTCGATCTGGATCACCTTCGTGGGCGGGATTTGGAACGGCTTGCCGGGCAGCCAGCCCGACGTGTCCGTTTCCGAAAAGCGGGTGCCCACAGCCAGCAGCACGTCGCACTCCCGCATGGCCTTGTTGCCCGGGACGGTGCCCACCCAGCCGGTGATGCCGACGGCGAGGTCGTGGTCCTCGGGGAAGGAGCCCTTGCCGTGGATGGTGGTGCCCACCGGGCACCCGAGGAGCTGGGCGACCCGCATCAGCTCCGGGCTGGCTTCGGAAAGCAGCACGCCGCCGCCGGCCAGGATCGCGGGACGCTTGGCCTCCCGCAGGAGGGCCAGGGCCCGCTCCATGTTGGCCCTGTCCGCCCGGGGCCGGCCGAGGGTTTTCTCCAGGGGCACGACCTCCGGCAGCTCCACGTCAACGGCTTCGGCGAAGGCGTCCTGGGTGATGTCGATGTGCACGGGTCCCGGTCGCCCGCTCAAGGCGGTGCGGTACGCCCGCAGCAGGATCTCGGGCAGCCGCTCGGCCCGGTCCACGTACCAGCTGCGCTTGACGCTGCCGCGGAACATGTCGACGGTCGCGGCGTCCCGGTCTCCCCGGGACAGCTCCTGGTAGGCGCCCCGGCCCTGGTTGCGGCTCCAGGCGTTGCCGGTGATGACGATCATGGCCGAAGAGTCCAGGTAGGCGTTGGTGACGCCGGTGAGCAGGTTGGCCGACCCGACGCTGATATGGCCGAACACCGCCATCGGGCGGTGGGTGACCCGGAAGTAGGCGTCGGCCATGAAGGAAGCCGCTTCCTCGTTGCGGGGCAAGATGGGGCGGATCCTGTCCTTCTTGTCATAGACGGCGTTGATGAGATCCAAAACAGTGTGCCCGGGCACGCCGCTGATGTAGCGGATCCCGAGCCGGTCCAGCATCTCGGCGACGATTTGGGCACCCGTCATCCTAGGCAAGCCGACCATTCCCTTCCGCGTGAGGAGTTTGGCGCGCTTTCCCCGATCTTTCCGCCAGGACTCTCCGCGCCACGACGCCAGCCGTTGCGCGAACGAGACGTTTCACAATTAGAAACTGGTTTCTTGGTGTGAACCAAATTATACGGATCGCCCTTGAATGTGTCAATAAGCACCATTTCGAAAGAGGCTCCGGATACCAGCGCCCGCCGGCCGGATGCTGAGTGAAACCGGTGCGATAACGACGAGGAACCGGTCACATCAGGAAAAGCGGCGAACACGGCGGGCGCGGCACGCGACGGGGCTTTTAGGTCAGGTGCTCCAGGCCGCTGATCACTTCTTTGCTGATGGTTTCGGCGGTGGCGTGCATGAGCGGCAGGATGTTGGACGTGTTGGGCGCCAGGCGGGGAGCGGGGCCGGAGACCACCAGCGCGGCGAAGGCCCGGTCTTCGTTGAGGAGAATGGGCACGGCGATGCAGTACAAGTCCTGCTCCAACTCCTGGTTGTCGATGGCGTGCCTTTGGGCCCGCACCTGCCGCAGATGGGCCAGGAACTCTTCGGGCTGGGTGATGGTGTTGGATGTTTTGGGCGTGAGCCCGTAACGGCGGATGTACTCCCGGGCCGCCTCTTCTCCGGCCCAGGCCAGGAGCACCTTGCCCAGGGCCGAGCAGTGGGCGGGCATGCGCTTGCCGACCCAGGTGTGCATGCGCAGGGAGTGGGTGCCTTCGGCCAGCTGCACGGTTACGGCTTGTCCCCCGTAGAGCACGCCGACGTGGGCCGTCTCCCGCACCTGCCGGGACAGGTCTTCCAGGGGAGCCAGCGCCTTCCACCGCAGCGGCTCAGTCCGCCTGACCACGCCTTCCAGCCCCAGGACCTTGGGGCCCAAAGAGTAGCGGCGGTCTTGGGGGCTTTTCTGGAGATAGCCATACTGCTCCAGGGTGGCTGCCAGGCGGAAGGCGGTGGTCTTGTTCAGGTCCAGGTGATGGCAGATCTCCGCCAGGCTGTAGCGCTGGCCGCTGGCAAACAGGTCCAGCAGCCGCAGCGCCTTGGCCAGCACCCCCACCTCGTAGCGGTTGTCAACGCTCTCCTTGGTGATCGTCATACGGCGTTTACCCCTCGTCCTTTCGAGCTGTACATTCTGGAAAGAATTCGTTCCGCCGGTGGTTGAGAAACCGCGTCTCGCCCGGCTCACAACCAGTTCGGGCGTTGATCAACAACTTTACCCAAACGTTGCTCGCAGCGAAACAGACCAAACTTTCCGCTTGACCTCATTCTACCATAGATGGTAACATACT
>DATCKT010000282.1:0-9407 GCA_036562195.1 Limnochordales bacterium | reverse complement strand
GTGCAGGCCTACGAGCGGGCGGGCGCGGCGGCGCTGCACCTGGAGGACCAGGTGGCGCCCAAGCGGTGCGGGCACTATGAAGGCAAGGAGATCATCTCCCGCCAGGAGATGGTGCAAAAGATCCGGGCGGCGGTGGACGCCCGCCAGGACCCGAACCTAATCATCATCGCCCGCACCGACGCCCGGGACGTGGCCGGTCTCGATGAGGCCATCGCGCGGGCCCACGCCTACGCCGAAGCGGGGGCGGACATGATCTTCATCGAGTCGCCGGCGTCGCGGGAGGAGATCGAGCGCATCGCCCGGGAAGTGACGGAGGTGCCGCTGCTGATCAACATGTTCTGGGGCGGCAAGACGCCGCTGGTGCCGCCGGCGGACCTGCAAGCCATGGGCTACAAGCTCATGATCGTCCCCTCGGATCTGCAGCGGGCCGCCATCCGGGCCATGCAGCGGGCCGCGGCGGTCCTGCGGGAGCACGGCAACACCGCGACCATGGTGGACGAGATGGCGTCTTTCAAGGAGCGGGAGGCCGTTATCAACGCGGCGGCCTACAAGGCCCTGGAGGATCGCTACCTGCAGGGCTGATGCGCACCGCGCCCGCCGCGCCCGGGCTTGCGTTGCCGCGAGGCCGGGCGCGGCGCGGACCGGCTCCGACCACCCCGAACACCCGACCCCTCGGCATCGCCCCACAGGCCCACAAGCCCCGGGGACATGCCCTTTGAGAGCGGTTACAGTTTTTACAGGAAAACCGCCGTTCGGGATGGAACATACAAGACATCGACACACTTCGCATGCCTATTCATGCGGAGGCACCGGCACGCGGCGGCCGGTGCGGCCCGGCATGGCCGGTGGGGGAAGAGGTGATTGTGCTGCAAGTGGAGCATGCCCGTGCCATTCCCATCTCGTCCCGGGCCGAGCTGGTTTACGAAGCGCTGCGGGACGACATCTTCAACAACCGCCTGCGGCCCGGGGAGCGGGTTTCAGAGGAACGCATCGCCCAGCGCCTGAAGGTGAGCCGCACGCCGGTGCGGGAAGCCCTCAAGCGGCTGCACGCGGAAGGCCTGGTGGAGATCACCCCCCACCGGGGCGCCGTGGTGCGGGACCCCAGCGGTGAGGAGCTCGCAGAGCTGTGCACCGTTCGCGAGGTGCTAGAGGGGCTCGCGGCGCGCCTTGCGGCCCGCTCCATCAGCGACGTGGAGCTTTATACGCTTGAGCGGCTCATCAACGAGATGGACGCAGCGGCGCGCGAGGACCGCATCGACGACCTGATCCAGTACAATCACCAGTTCCATGAGAGCATCTGGCTCGCGACCCGCAACCGCTACCTGGCCCGGCAGCTGCGCCAGCTGCGCCAGTTCATTTTCCGGCTGCAGGAGAGCTCCATGCGGTTTCCCGGGCGCAAGGAGGAAGCCCAGGCCGAGCACCGGGCCTTGTACAAGGCCATTGCCGAGGGGAGCCCCGACGAAGCGGAGCGGATCGCGCGCGAGCATTTCCGCAGGGGCGAAGCCATCCGCATGCTGCTGTGGCGCAAAGAGCGGCTGATGTAGGGGGCAATCGCGCCCACGGGACCACGGACCACCCCCGCGGCTGATCGGTAGTGGAGCGCTGTGCCCTGGACCGATAGGCGCTACACCGTTGTGCGCGTGGCCTGAAAGGGCACGCGCCGGGTGCCGGGCCGAAGGCTTTCGCGCCCGTCTGCCCGTCGGCGCCGCTCGTCACACCCACCCCAACGCTTCCAACAGCGGCCAGTAGAAACCGGCCGCGAGCAAGAACGTTCCGCAGCACACCAGCAGCAGGAACGGCGCCACCCGCAGCAGGTCCGCGGTGGTGATGATGCCTTCGGTGTACACCACCAGGGACGGCGGCGACTGCACCGGCAGCATCTGCAGGATGCTCAGCACGCCCGCGTTGAGCATGCCCACAAAGAGGGGGTTCGTCCCGGTGATGCGGCCCAGCTCCAAGATGACCGGCATGGTGACGGCCACCGCCGGCGAGGGCAAGAGGAAGAACTGACGGATCACCACCGCGAACCCCACCACCAGCACGTAGACCGCCCAAGAGCCCGGACGTTCGGGCAGGATGGAGAAGACTTGGTCCGCGATCCACTGGATGGCGCCGGTTTCGCTCAGCGCGTGGCTGAGGGAGAGGGCCGCGCCGATGACCATGATTTCGTCCCAGCCTTGCCGCTGCACCGTTTCCCGGGTGACCAGGCGGATTTGGGGCAGGCTCAGGATGGTGACGGCCAGGATGGCCGGCAAGGCCAAGGGAATGTCCCAGCGGCTGCCCAAAAGCCACAGGGACAAGGTGAAGATCAACACCGCCACCACGATCCGCTCTTGCCTGGACCACGGGCGCGGGGTGTTCTCGCCGGCGGCGCCGGCGGCCGTCGCGGCAGCCTGCTTCGCCGCCGAAACCGCCTCCACGCCGGAACCCGCCTCGCCGCTGGAAATCGCCTCAGCGCTGGAAACCGCCTCGCCGCTGGAAATCGCCTCGCCGCTGGAAACCGCCCGGCTCGCGGCGGCGACGGACGACCCGGACGGTTTCCCGAGAAACACCCGCTGCACATACCAGCTCATGAGGACCATGATGACCAGCGAGGCGGGCATCATGAGCAAGAGCCACTGCAACCACGTGATGGGCTCGTGAAACTCGGCAATGGTGCGGGCGGCCACGATGGACACGGCGCCGCCGGTCATGAGGCCGGCGGTGGCCACAGGCCCCAGCAACGACAACACAAGCCCCGAGGCCGCCAGGAACCGCCGGCCTTCCTCCGCGTCCAAACCCGAGCGCTCGTGCACGCTGCGGATGACGGGCAGATACGTCTTGAGGCGCACCAGCGCGGAAGGCATTACGACCGCCGTCGCCTGGTTGATGGCCGTGAGCATCCACAAGGTGTGGCGCGGGTCGCCCCCGGTGAGCCGCTGCACGGCCCGCGAGATCCGGTCCATCAGCCCGGCTTCGACGACGGCCCGGGCCAACAGGTTCACCGCCAGGACAAAGAAGACGGTGTCCATGGCGAAGCCGATGGCCGCCGTGCGGAAGTCGGCCGCCACGCCCGAGGACAACAGCAGCGCGACCGCGATCAGGGCCGTCACGGACATGGGCAGGAGCTGGCCGATCCACAGCACCACCGTGCAGAGCACGATGCCCAGCGTGGCGGCGCCGTCCCGCGGCAGGGTGGAGGGCGGCCACAGCAGGCCGGCCGCGAGCAGGGCTGCTGCTACCGCGAGCAGCAGCCCCTGCCCGTAAGGTCCGCGGAAAAAGGACACGGTGGCCTTGGGCGGCGCCGCCTGCGAGCGGGGCGATGACGGCACCGCCTCCGGCGCGGCGTGGGCCGGCGCGCCGCTCGCCCGCACGCCAGCGGGCGAGCCCATGGCCGCAGGTCCACCGGCAGGCGCTCCGCCAGGCGACGCAGGGCCGGTAAGTGAAGGCTGTTTCATGGCGGAGCCGCCTCCCGAGGCTTCACACGGTGGACAAGGACGCAGCGCCCTTCAGGACCGAAGCGGGCACCCGCAGGAACCCTTCCATCAACCGGCGCGCGGTGCGGCTGAGGATGGCCTTCTCGGCGACCCATTGGCCGCCCTCCGCCCGCACCGCGGCGCCGATCTGGATGGTACCGGCCGCGTGGCCGATGCGCACCGCGTGCTCGCCCGCAGGCAGGCCGCTCATCTCCTGCACGATGCTTCCCGGCACCACCGCAGCCATGGCGGTGGCCACCGCCGCCGTCACCGCGATCGCGTGGTGCAGCCGGCCCATGGAGATGACCCGCGCCACCAGGTCCACGTCGCTGGCCTTCACCTCGTCGCCCTTGCGGGTCTTGTACGTCTGGGGCGGGCTCACGAAGGCCATCCGCGGCGTGCCCGGACGCTTCTGAGTGGCCTCTTCAGGCGTGGCCGCCAGGCCCATGGCCACCGCGCCGTGGCTGCGGATGAGCTCCAGCTTCTCCAGGAGCTCGGGATTGGTGTCCACCTGGTCCTGCAGCTCCGTGCCGGTTAACCCCAGGTCGCTGGCACGGAAGAACACCATGGGGCAGGCGGCGTCCAGCAGCGTGACCTCGATGGGCCCGACGCCGGGGATGTCCAGCGTGTCCCGCACCCGGCCCGTGGGCAAGAAGCCGCGGCCGGCCGAGCTGCCCGGGTCCAGGAACTCCAGCTTGATCTCGGCGCCGGTGCCCGGCACGCCGTCGATGGCGTAGTCGCCGTCCACCGCCGGCAGGCCGTCCCGGGTCGGCACGTGGGCGATGATCTTCTTGGACGTATTGACCTGCCAGATGCGCACCACGGTCACCGGGTCCGTGGCGGGCACCATGCCCTCTTCGATGGCAAAGGGGCCGACGGCCGAAGACAGGTTGCCGCAGTTGCCCGAGTAGTCCACGAAGGGCCGGTCGATGGCCACCTGGGCGAACAAGTAGTCCACGTCGCAGTCGGGCCGGCTGGAGGGCCCGATGACCACCGCCTTGCTGGTGCTGGAGGTGGCCCCGCCCAGTCCGTCAATCTGGCGCCGGTTGGGATCGGGGCTGCCCAGCGCCCGCAGGAAGATGGGGTCCCACAGGGCCCGGTCCTGCGGCAGTGCGTCCCGGCGGAAGAAGACGCCTTTGCTCGTCCCGCCCCGCATGAATACCGCCGGAATCCGCAGTTGCTCACTCATGCTGTCACCACTCCTTGATCGATTGCTGCGATGGTCGCCGAGAGCTGTGGCAGTCTTGCGCCACCGTCCGGTCGAACGGGCACCCTGACGGGATGCCGCACCCGCCTTGGCCACCTGGTGGCTTGCCCGGGTTTGGCGGGCGCATCGCCCCCAGCTCGTAGAGCCTCGCTTTCCGAATACCGCCTAGAGGGCGGACACCAAGGCCACCACTTCCCAGTGGGCGTGCCCCGGGCGAAAGCGGAACACCTCCCGGTGTTCCAGCGAGACGATGTGCCAGCCGGCAAGATACTTCCGCACGTCGTCCGCGGTGAAAAACCGCTTGATGCGCCCGTTGACGTTGAACACCCGGGGCTCGATCTCCTCGCCCTGCCCAAACCCGTGGTCGTGGGCTGCCGTGGAGTTGACCCGGGCGATCAGCAGCCCTTTGGGTGTCAACACCCGCCGCACTTCCGCGACGATGCGCCGCATCTCGGCGTCGCGAAAGTAGTGCAGGGCGAACCCGGACACCACCACGTCAAAGCTGCCGTCGGGAAAGGGCAGCGGGTCCCGCAGGTCACCCTCGACAAAGGTGATCTCTGGGTGCAGCTGGCGGGCGAGGGCAATGCCGGCCGGGGAGTAGTCCATGCCGGTCACCGCGAGGCCCGCGGCGTGCAGCTGCAGCCCGTCTTCACCCAGGCCGCAGCCCAGATCCAGAGCCGTGCGCGCCCCGCGGGAGCGGATCAACGGCAGCCAACGCTCCAGCCAGTCGTCGGCTTGGGCTACCAACCCCGAGCCCGGCTTGGCTCCTTCCGCGGCCCGCCGCCATCGGCTTTCCCAGTACTGCCACTCGGTCTCTTGGGTCACGTCTACGTTCAAGGGCGGTCTCCTTCCTGTATGCGGCGTCGGTGGGTTACCGACCGGTCGTCACAGGGGAGCCTCTCAGGTGAAGCCGTCGCACACTGGCTCCGCCGGGGTCCCCCTCGTTGCCCGGAACGCGGTGCCCGGGAAAAAATAACCAGCCGCGGCAACCCGCCAAGACGCGCTGGTGGCGGACGGCCCCACGACTGGTGTTGCATCCCGCACCCTCCCGGGGGCGACCCCGGCAGGAAGGAATGGCACAATCGCAAGGATATCTCTTATGTTTAAGCTACAATATTCGACCTTAAGACCGGCCTTTCCTGTTTGGGCGCGCCCGACCGGTCACCGATCCGTTTCTGTGCGCTGCGCCTCCAGGAAACGCTGGTACTCCTGCTCCAGATCCTTCAGGGCGGCGACCAGGGCCCGCTGGGCGGCGCCGCGGTACTCGTTGCGGACGGCTTGCACCAGGGGCTCGAATCCATCCCGCAAGCTGTAGCCCCGCAGCAAGCGGCGGACGAAATCGTTGGCCAGTTCAGTGGCCAGGGTGCAGTCGGCCTGTAGAATCACGTGGTAGCGGGCGTCGATCTCCACGCCCAGCGCGAGACTGTCGTACACGCTCTGGGCCGCCACGCCTTGAGGGAGGCGGGCGTGGCCGGCCAGGAACACCGTGCGTACCACCGGCGGCACTCCCTTGCGGCCGCAAACCAGCTGCCCAGGGTCCTGCCTCGCGTCCAGCGGCGGGCCACTTGCGGCCACAGCACAAGAATTCCCCCGCCCGCGGGCGGAGTCCTCCATACCTGTGGGTCCACGCCGCGGCTCGAACCCGCGATTGGAAGGGCAAGGAACGACACCGGGGCGCGACGAACCATAGTGCCTCGACTTTAGCCAGCGCCGGACCGCGGCGGGAGGGGGGCGGCCCGGTTTCCGCGGAAAACGCGCGGAAGCTGCAGCGGGTCAGAAGGTAGTTTGCTGTCTTTGCCGTATACCTCAGTATACAGTGTGATTTGGCGGTACAGCGCATCACAGCTATTTTTTTCCGGAGGTGGAACGCTTGTCCAACGTTTACGATGTCATCGTCGTCGGAGCGGGCAACGCCGCCTTGTGCGCGGCCATCGCGGCCCGGCAGGAAGGCGCCGAGCGCGTGCTGGTGCTGGAGCGGGCCCCCGAGGCGTACCGGGGCGGCAACTCGATGTTCACCGGCGGCTTGATGCGGTTTCCGTACCGGGGCATCGAGGACATCAAGGCCATCATTCCAGACATGTCCGAGGCCGAGGAAGCGTCCATTGAGATCGGGCAGTACACCGAGGACGACTTCTACACGGACATCATGCGCCTGAGCGAGTGGCAGAGCGACCCGGACCTGGTGGACTACATCGTCCGCGAGGCGTTCCCCACCGTGAAGTGGATGCAGCAGAACGGGGTGCGCTTCAACCTGCAGTTCGGGCGGCAGGCTTTCAAGGTGGGCGAGCGCTACCGCTTCTGGGGTGGGGCCATCGCGGGCACCGTCGGCGGCGGCAAGGGCCTGATCGAGAACCTGTGGGCGTCGGCGGAGCGGCAGGGCGTGCAGTTCTTGACCGAGGCCACGGCCAAGGAGCTCATCATGGACGGTGAGCGCGTGGCCGGCGTACGGGTGCGCCACAAGGGCCAGTGGCTGGAGCTGCGGGCGCCCCATGTGATCCTGGCGTGCGGCGGTTTCGAAGCCAACGCGCAGATGCGGGCGCAGTACCTCGGTCCCAACTGGGATCTGGCCAAGGTGCGCGGCACACCGTACAACACGGGCGACGGCATCCTCATGGCCCTCAAGGTGGGCGCCATGCCCTACGGCCACTGGAGCGGTGCGCACGCGGTAGCGTGGGACTACAACGCGCCGCCCTGGGGCGACCCTAAGATCGGCGAGCTGTTCCAGAAGCACTCCTACCCCTTGGGCATCGTGGTGAACCGGGACGGGCAGCGGTTCCTGGATGAGGGCTACGACTTCCGCAACTACACCTACGCCCGTTACGGCGCCGAGATCCTCAAGCAGCCTGGCCGCATCGCCTTCCAGATCTTCGACCAGAAGGTCATCCACATGCTGCGGGAGGAGTACCGCATCCCGCAGGTGACCAAGGCGGAGGCCAACACCCTGGAGGAGCTGGCCCAGAAGCTGGAGATCAACGTCGAGGGCTTTGTGGAAACCGTGCGCCGGTTCAACGAGTCCATCGACGAGAGCGTGCCCTTCAACCCCAGCATCAAGGACGGCCGGCGCACCCGGGGCATTACGCCGCCCAAGTCCAACTGGGCGCAGAAGATCGACACGCCGCCCTTCGTGGGCTTTGCGGTCACCTGCGGCGTGACCTTCACCTTCGGCGGCCTCAAGGTCAACACCAAGGCGCAGGTGCTCAACGAAGAAGGCGAGCCCATCCCGGGCCTGTATGCGGCCGGCGAGCTGGTGGGCGGCATCTTCTACAACAACTATCCCGGCGGCGCGGGGCTGACCACGGGTGCCGTCATGGGCCGCACGGCGGGGCGGACCGCGGGGCGGCTTGTGGCCGGGAAGGAAATCTAGGCGGGCCGGAAGACCAGGCGACGTAGTGGGTGGGCTCGGACTGCCGATGGCGGTCCGAGCCCACGTTGTCTTTGCGGCAGGGCCGTTGCAGTCGTGGAGCGGACACAAGGTGGATGAAAACAGGCGAGGCGGCAGGATTTTTTGCCCTCACCGCCGAAGCCCAAAACCGCTCACTATATGCAATTGTATGCAAAACCGGGATGCATGTAGGGAAAGGTCCGTCGCCGTGAGTTGGACGCACCTGATTGTCGGGGTAGATCCCTGGCCGCCGGAACTGGTGGCCATGTTCCGAGCCCAATTGCCTCCGGGCTTCCACATCGAGTTTGCCGGTGATGGCCCGGTGCCTGCCGAGCTTCTCGCCGAGGCCGAGTTCATCGTGGCCAACTGGCAGGCGGTGCCGCGCCGCATCATCGAAGCCGCGCCGCGCCTGCGCCTCATCCAGAAGATCGGCGTCGGATACGACAAAATCGACCTGGACGCCGCGCGGGAGCGGGGGGTCATGGTGGCCATCGCCGGCGGCACCAACGCGGTCGCCGTGGCGGAGCTCACCATCCTGCTCATGCTGGCCGTCTGCCGGCACCTGGTGCAACTGGACCAAGGGCTCCGGCGGGGGCAGTGGCTCAAGTGGGCGCTGCGGCACAAGTCCTACGAGCTCAGCGGCAAAAACCTGGGCGTGGTGGGCTTTGGCCGCATCGGGCGGGAAGTGGCCCGCCGGGCCGCGGCCTTTGGAATGCGCATCGGGTACTACGATCCGGTGCCGCCGCCGCCCGAAGCCGTGCAGGGCCTGGACGCCATGCCCATGGATTTGGACCGGCTGCTCGAGTTCGCCGACATCCTCACGCTTCACGTACCCCTCACGCCGGAAACCCGAGGCCTTATGTCCCGGGAGCGGCTTGAGCGGCTGCGGCCGGGGGCGATCCTGATCAACGCCGCCCGGGGCGGCCTGGTGGACGAGCAGGCTTTGTACGACCTGCTCAAGAGCGGACACCTGGCCGGGGCGGGGCTGGATGTGTTCGCGGAGGAGCCTCCGAAACCCGATCATCCGCTGCTCAGCCTGGACAACGTGGTCGTGACGCCCCATGCCGGCGGGGGCACCCGGGAGACCATGGAGCGCATGATCCGGCGGGCCGTGGAGAACATCACCCGGGTCGCGGCGGGCGGGGCACCCCACCCAGGCGATATCATCGTTCCGGCGCCTTAATCGGTGAAGAGCATTCCGGAAGAGGTTTCCAAGTAGCATTCGAACGAGCGACGGGGGCCGGTCCCCGCGGCCGCGTCCGCCGTCGCGTCAATTAAGAGCAAGTTTGCTCAACGGAACGGAGGGACACCGAATGTCAGCGGTCCCAGCGGACCAAAAAACCATTGTCGCCGCGCCAACTCT
>DATCKT010000280.1:0-3274 GCA_036562195.1 Limnochordales bacterium | reverse complement strand
CCCCCAAATCCTCCGCCGTGTGGCGCAGCAGCTGCCGGATTTCGTCCGCGTCGGTGATGCCGGCGCTGTACATGAGCGCCACGATGCCGGTCACGTGGGGTGCGGCGAAGGAGGTGCCCTGCTGATACGAATACCCTAGGCGCCCGTTGACGATGTCGGTGCTCAGGATGCCGTTGGTCTGTCCGCCGCGGGTGTCGCCGCCGGGGGCCACCAACTCCAGCTGGGAGCCGTAGTTGGAGTACCACGTGATCCGCTTGTTGCGGTCCACCGCCCCAACAGCGATGACATCGGGGTGGCTGGCCGGCATGGTGATCCGGCCGCTGTCGTTGCCCGCGCCGGCCACCAGCACCACGCCTTTGCTGGCGGCGTACTCGATCTGCTGGTTGACGAAGGTGTTGTTATAGGACGCGTCCCAGGCCAGGCTCATGTTGATGACGTGGGCGCCGTTGTCCACCGCCCAGCGGATCCCCTGGCCTACGGCCGCGACCGTGCCGCCCGACCGGGAGCTCATCACCCGTACGGGCATGATGGAGACGTTCCAATTGATGCCCGCTATCCCCACGCCGTTGTTGGTCATGGCCCCGATGATGCCGGCCACCATGGTGCCGTGGCTCAAGTCCGTCGCGTCGTCGGTGTAGTCGAGGGACGATTGGTCGCTGGCGAAATTGCGCCCATGGACAATCTTGACGCCGGCCAAATCGGGATGCTGGGGCAAGATGCCCGTGTCCAGCACGGCCACCACGACTTCTCGGCTGCCGGTGGTGACGCCCCAGGCGTAAGGCACGCTCACCATGGGCAAGCCCCACTGCCGGTAGAAGTACGGGTCATTGGGGACATAGGGAACCGCCACGGGTTGGACCCGCTGGTTGGGTTCCACCGACACCACGTTGGGCAGCATAGCCAGCCGCTGCTCCACCTCCGCCTCGGAGCCGGCCTCCGTCGCCGCCACCAGGTAGAAGTTGTCGGGCAGCCGCTCGATCACCTGAACGCCGGCCTCGGCCCACATGTCGTGGACGGCCTGCACCGGATAGTCGCCGTTCAGCTGCACGATCCACTCGCCGGGCACACGGGCTGCCGTCGTCCGCACCACGGAAGCGCTGGTAGACCGGTCGAGGAGCTCCGCGGGCAGGGAGACGCCGGCCACCGTTGCCGGGGAAGCATTCGCGTTGGCGTTCACCAGGCGGACCTGGGCCTCCACGACGCCGCTGTACACCGGCAGCGGTTCTTCGTCCTGGCCGTCGCCGGGGCCGTGGCCGGGCTCATCGCTCCCGTCGTGGCCACCCGTGCCGTCCTCACCGTCACCGGCGCCGCCGCCGTCCGTGCCCCCGGGACCGCCGGTGTCGCCGTTGTTGTCGCTGCCGCCGGAGCCATCGCCGTCATCCGTGCCGTCGCCGCCGCCGGGGCCGCCGCTCCCGCCGTCTGGACCATCGGGGACCAGGGGGATGGTGATGAACAGCTGGTCGTCCGGGGCAGGGTGGATGGGCAGCGTCGCGCTCCGGAACCCCGGCGCCTCGACGGCGACCGCCATGCTTGAGCCGGTGATCCGGATTTGGGAAAAGGCGAAGGTGCCGTCGGGTGCGGTGGTGGTTTCCTGATTGCCGACGCGGACCACGGCACCGCCCACGGGCGTGTCGGTCCCGTCGACTACGACGATGCCCTGGAGGGAAAAGGTGCCGCTTGTGTCCCGCTCGTCGCCGAGACCCCAGCCGAAGCAGCCGGTGAGGAGTACGGCCAGCAAGAACAACAGGACGCCGGACCCGTGGTGGGGCCGGAAACGGTGTGTAGCCTTGGAGAGTCGCTTCACGGGCGGTGGATTCCTCCTCGCGTGACAATAGCTATCAGCAGTGGTCAAGGATTCCTTGACGGAGAGCGGGGAACCCTGCCGCAGCGATGATGGGAATGGCTGGAACGCGGCGCTGCCGCCGGTACAGCCCCTCTGCATTCACCGGCCGGCATAGACTGGTACGAACCCGGTTCGTCCAATGCCGGGCAGCGTGGGGCGCGCCCACCCGTTGGGGCGTGCCCCTTGAGGGAGGTCAAGACAATGCCGAGAGCAATGGTGCGGCGCCTGTGGCGCGGCGGCCGGGTCCGCTTGGCCGGCGTGCGCCGCCGGATGGCGCGGCGGATCGCCCAGCGGGTATCCCTGATCCGGCGGGCGGCGGCGCTGCGAGGCCGCCTGGTGGGCCAGAGGGTGGTGCGCCCGGCGGTGATGGCGGAGAGTGCGCCCGTGGCATCGATGGCGCCTGTTGGGGCGCCGGAGATGTCCCTGGAGGACCCGCTGACGCGGGCGACCCGGGCCGAGCTGCGCCAGTGGGTGGGCCAGCGGGTACAGCTGCTGCTGGCCGCGAACGCCGTGCCGGAAATCACCCCTTGGGACACCGACGGGATCCTGGTTTCCGTGGGCGAGAGCCTCATCACGCTCCGGCCGGGGCATGGTCCGAACGCGGGTGCCGAGATCCGGTACGCGCTCCAAGGACTGATGGGGTTTATCCCGCTGATCGGGATGGACCCCGCCGCGCCCCGCTGGGAGGCCGTGACGACGCCCGGACCGGCGGGTTCGGGCACCCCAGGGAGTACGGAAGGCTGAGCGCGCAAGGCCAGAGGGGGAGCGGACCGCGGGAAGGCAACAGGCCATCGAGTCCGGCTGGGTGAAGGGGCGTCGCGGGGCAAGGGAGGGCGCGAGCGGCAGGATTCCTGGTGACCACGGGTGCGGCGGCTTGAAAGGGGAGCCAGGCGGGCACCGGGGGCAAGCCCGGCCGGCGAGGCCGGCTGGGGCACCGCGAATGAGAACCGCTTCCTAAAACGCCGCCGGACGGGCCCACATACCGTAGCACTGAAGCTCACAAAAAGGAGGTGCCGACAATGCACTTCTGCAACGGTGTCGGTTCGGTGGTGGTCCGCCCGGTCTCGGTCTGTCCCAGCTTCGTGCGCACGATCGCCGTCCGTCCCATCTTCGTGAGGACCATCGCCCTCCGTGCGGTGGCGGTGCGGCCCGTGTTCTTGCGCACCATCGCCGTCAGGCCCGTGTTCTTGCGCACCATCGCCGTCCGGCCCGTGTTCTTGCGCACCATCGCCGTCAGGCCCGTGCTGGTCCGGCGCGTCTTCGTCTGACGCATCCTGGTGAACCACGGCCTGCGGACCATCGCGGTGAAGAAACACCACCACTTCTGCTAAGCTCGTCGTTTCCAAGCGCGGAGAGCCTGCGCGCGAACACAACGGCAAGGACGCACGCCCCGGCCCGGGTCCACCGGGCACGGGGCGTGCGGCTTTACGT
>DATCKT010000145.1:0-2117 GCA_036562195.1 Limnochordales bacterium | reverse complement strand
CCGGCACCCGTCGGGCCGGAACCGGCACACGGCCACGAAGGGGGCAATCCCGGCCAGCCGCCCGGCCAGCTCCTCCGCGTGGTCGGCATCGGCGGCGAGGCCGAACACGCTGGGCCCGCTGCCGCACATGACCGCTCCCAGCGCGCCGGCTTCCAGCACCTGCCGGCGCAGCTCGGCCACTGCCGGGTACAGCCGCACGGCGGCGGGTTCCAAATCGTTGTGAAGCAGGCGGGCCACGGCCTCCACGTCGTGGCGCTGCAAGGCTTGTGCCATGGCCTCCGCCCGGCCGCTCGCGCCGGGCAGAAAGCGCGGCGTCTCGGGCGTCGCGCCGGCGGCGCCGCCGGGACTTGCGCCCACCAACCCCGCAACCCTCGCCCCGTTCTTGCCGGCGGTTGCCGCGTACAACTCGTCGTAGGTCCGGTACACGTCCGCGGTGGATACCGGGAACCCGGGATTGACCACGACGCCCGCCAGCGGGGCGGCCGCCGGCACCGGCGACAGCACCTCGCCGATGCCCCGGGCCACCGCAGTCCCGCCGTACAAGCAGAACGGGACGTCCGCCCCCAGCCGGGCGCCGATGCGGGCCAGCGTTTCCTGATCGAAACCGAGCCCCCACAAGGCGTTGGCGCCGATCAGCGCCGCGGCCGCATTGGTGCTGCCTCCGCCGAGGCCCGCGGCGACGGGGATGCGCTTGTGGATGCGGATCTCAAACCCGCCCAGGGACTCCGGGTCCCGGGCCGCGGCCCGCAGGGCCTCCACCGCCCTGGCCGCCAGG
The DNA here is from genome assembly GCA_036562195.1 of Limnochordales bacterium. Taxonomy (GTDB): domain Bacteria; phylum Bacillota; class Limnochordia; order Limnochordales; family ZCTH02-B6; genus ZCTH02-B6. The sequence continues at coordinate 1,342 of DATCKT010000145.1, read as the reverse complement.
TTGGTTTCGTCGGTCGGCACGCCGTCGGCGCCCGTGCAGTACACCACCGTCCGTCCGGCCGTCGGCACCAGGTCCACCCGGTCGGTCAGGTCGATGGCCTGCATGACGCTTTCGATGTAATGATATCCGTCCGCGCGGCGGCCATTGACCTCCAGGGTCAGATTTAGCTTAGCAGGCGCTTCCAGAGACAGCAAACCGGTCCCTACTCTCCGCCAGTGACCAGATCCCGCAGCCAGCGCCAGCCTCGCGTGAGGAAGTTGGCCCGGCCGATGTCCGCGGCCGCGATGGCCGGCACCCGGCCCACTTCCTCGTTGCCCACGTACGCCACAATCTCGCCGACGGGCTGGTCGACCGTGACCGGCGCCTGGAGATCCTCCCGGGGAATGACGCGGTAGGTGACCCGGTTCACGTCGGCCCGGTGGATGAACACTCGCAGATCCTCGCCCGCCCGCACCGGCAGCTGCTCGGTGACGCCGTCCGGCAGGCGGATGCTGCCCACGCTCTGGCCCCTGGGCAGCGGCACATGCCAGCCAAAGTTGGCGAAGCCGTAGTCCAACAGGCGCGTCGTCTGCGCCAGGCGGGCCTCATCGCTTTCGGTGCGCAACACCACCGAGATCAGGCGCACCCCGTTGCGCTCGGCGGTGGCCACCAGGTTGTAGCCGGCGGCCTCGGTCCAGCCCGTCTTGAGGCCGTCCGCGCCGGGGTAGCGCAAGATGAGCCGGTTGGTGTTGGTCAGGATGAAGGGGGGCCGGCTGCCCACCGCTTCGCGGAACGTGGTCTGCCAGGTGGAGCTCAGCTCCAGCACCTCAGGAAACTTGGTGATCAGCTCCCGGGCCAGGATGGCCACGTCCCGCGCCGTGATCCGGTTCGGCTCCGCGCCGGGCGGCACCGGCAGGCCGTTGGCGTTGACATAGCGCGTGTTGGTCATCCCGAGCTGTTGGGCGCGGGCGTTCATGGCCGCGACGAAGGCCTCTTCGCTCCCCGCCAGGTGCTCCGCCACCGCCACCGTGGCGTCGTTGGCGGAATTGATGACGATGGCCTGCATCATCTGCCACAAGGGGAAGCTTTCGCCCGGCGCGAGCAACGCCGTGGAGCCGCCGATGCTGGCCGCGTAGGCGCTGGTGACGACCCGGTCGTTCCACGAGGCGATGCCCTGCTCCACCGCTTCGTAGACCAGCAGCATCACCATGATCTTCGCGAGGCTGGCCGGTTCCGTCGGCATATCGGGGTTCTTGGCCCACAGGATGCGCCCCGTGCTGGCCTCCATCAGCAGGGCGGACTCCGCCGGGATGTCGAATTGCAGCTGGGCCCGGGCCGGCAGTCCCGCGGCGCCGAGCACCAA
>DATCKT010000264.1:0-1910 GCA_036562195.1 Limnochordales bacterium | reverse complement strand
CGGCAGCGCGGCTCACGCTACCCGGCGGCGTCATCGTGTACAGCACGTGCAGCACCGAGCCGGAGGAGACAACCGCAGTGGTGGAAGCTTTCCTCGCCGCCCATCCCGAGTTTACCGCCGAGCCCGCGCCTCCTCGTCCGTGTATTGCTGCACCGGGGCCGGGAGGTTATCTCTATCCCCATCGCCACGGCACTGACGGTTTCTTCATGGTTCGTTTACACAAAATGAACTTGGAAAAGGATCTTACGTAGACCTGGCGAAGAGATAACTCAGATTTTACTCATCACTTCGCGCAAGGAGGGGTCTGCGTGATCAAGGTCCTGATCGCGGACAACAATCTGGCGTTGTGTGCCTCGCTCAGCCAGTACCTAGACAACTTGCCCGACATGGAAGTGGTGGGTTGCGCCTACGACGGCGAGGAGACGCTGGAGCTGATCGCGAGGACGAAGCCGGACGTGGTGATCCTGGACATCACCATGCCGCGGCTGGACGGGATGGCGGTGCTGGAGCGACTGGACGGTCTGCAGCTGGAACGCCGGCCGCGCATCATCGTGCTGACCGCCTTGGCGCGAGAGGATATCGCCAAGCGCTTCACCGAGCTGGGCGCGGATTACTTCCTCATCAAGCCCTTCGACATGCAGCTGCTGGCGGAGCGCATCCGCCAGTTCGCGTCGTCGCAGGTGGAGGAGGCCCCGCCGGCGATGGCGGCGCCGGCACGGGCTCCGGCCACTCGCACAGCGCAGCTGGAGGCCATGGTCACCCGCCTGCTGCACGAGATGGGCATGCCGGCCCACTTCAAAGGGTACCAGTACCTGCGGGATGCGGTGCTCATGGCCGTGGAAGGCTCCGACCTGGTGGGCGGCAGCCTCAGCAAGGAGGTCTACCCGCGCCTGGCCAGCAAGTACAACGCGACACCGGGCGGTGTGGAGGCCGCCATCCGCAACGCGCTGATCGCCTGCTGGGAAAACGGCAACCGGGCTTTCCTGGAGCAGCTGACCGGACAGTCGGTCCGCACCAAGCAGGGCCGTTTTCCGACCAACTCCATGGTCATCGCCCAGCTGGCGGACCAGCTGCGGATGCAGGTGCGGGCGAGCTAGGCACAAGCCCCAACTGGGCCTTGACCTGTACGAGCCCCGTCAAGCCCTGCTGCCGCTGGGCCTGGCCCACTTGGAGCCGCTCCCGGGCCGCCTGCAGCTCCTCCGGCCGCCACGTGCGGGCGTGGCGCTGCAGGCGGACCACGGCTTCCCGCTGGTTCGCCAGGCTGTAGTGAAGCTGGTACAGGGCTTTCTCCAGGGCCCGCTGGTGTTCGAGGTCCAGCACGGACGGCGGCCTCAGGTGGTGCAGCGCCAGGTGGGCCTGCTTGATGTCCTGCGAGTAGCGGCCCAGGTGCACCCACGCCGTGAAGCGGTCCAGGCGCCCGCTGTTGAGTCCTTCCAGCACCGGCGGGACCGCGTCCAGCGCCCGCTCGGCCTGCTCAAAGGCGCCAAGAAGCGCCTTCTCCCACTGGGCAAAGGCGCGGCGCTGCTCGGGAAACACGGCCCGCGTACCGCTCGCCGGTGAGGCGGCTTGCTCCAGCTGCCGCAGGGCCTCCCGCACGGGCACCACGGGGCGGGGATCGGGCACGGCGGCCGCTGCACGGGGCACCGGCGTGGGCGGTGCCACCCCGGCAAAAAGCAGCCCGAGGCCGGCCACTGCCAGCAGCGCCAGGCGCGGGCGTGTCGAGAGCACCATCCGGTCCAGGCGGCCCGCCGCGAGGCCGACCAGTCCCACCGCCAGCGCGGCCAGACCTAGGGTTGTCAGCACCACCAGCGTCACCACGGCGCCGTCCCCTCCCGGCCTAGGGTAACCGGCGGTCAGGCAGCCTAATCGTGCCCAGCGGTCGACGGCACGGAGCAACTCGCGGGTGGGGG